>JAHEOE010000069.1 GCA_018609785.1 Minisyncoccota bacterium
ATGAACGAATTTTGGGATAGGGTGTGGCCGTAGGCGTTAATGGCAGTGAATACGTCTCTGTCGCCTTCATAGAATTTCACCTTAAATAATTTTGAGATGGTCTCTAAGTGACCGTCCAACTTTCGAGGGAAAGTGAGGTTTCGTCGATATACAGCATATTCATAGGAAATAACAGATTTTTGAGATGCGTTCCAGAGAGTATCTCTCAATGTGGATAACTCCCGAGGTAGAAAGGAGAGAAGAATTGAGATAGAATAAAAAATATATGAGAGACAAACAAGGCTTTACGACAATAGAATTGTTAATCGTTATCGCGGTTATCGCCGTATTGGCGGCGGGGATTATCGCCGCGGTCCAACGGGCGCGCATACAGGCCCAAGACGGAGAGATCAAAAAGAAACTCAGTGAGTTGGAAAGCGCGCAGACTACGATAAAATCCGAAGGCGGAGGATATAAAGCGTACGATACCGAGTCCGGCTCTTTGGAAGACAGTCGGTTACAGGAAATCTCAGACGCTGTAAAACAGATTAACGGCGTGGGATTTGACGAAGACGACCTGATCGGTGCAAATAATACCGGCTACGGCGTGGTAACCCCGACCGTAACCGGGAACGGGGTTTTCTGTTTCAGTTCGAGAGAACAGGGGGTGCGGAGACTGTCCAATGGGTACGATGACGGGCTTGATTACGCTCAAGCTTTAAAGAATCCGGGGAGCGGCCCCGCCTGGGACTGTCCGAGTGTGAGTTTTACGCCCGATGCCAATCCGGAGAATATCACTGCGAGTAATTTGGAAACTTCGTATGCTCGATTAACCGAAGCCAAGGAAAGCCAGGTATATGATCCGCAAAACTATAATAAAGAGATTAAAATCAAGTTGACAAGTAGTGAAGGAGGAGAAATTTGCAAAGCAGAAACGGGTACGGCATGTACCAGTGGGTGGACAAATTCCATTGAAGTCTCCCCCGATCCGGTTGCTGATAACTTTAAACTTCGTAATCCAACTGTTAATTCACCGGGGAAGACGAAACATGACCTGGAAATTACAGAAATTTCAGGCAATGGCAGTACAGATACCAAATGGATTTTGAAAAGTAACTATGCCAGTTGTAAAAAGATTAAGAATGTGCGAGGGCATACCCAGACTGATGATCAGTATGCTATAAAACCGTCCGGGGTGTCAGATGCATTCCAAGTAAAATGCAATATGAGTAAAGACGGTGGTGGGTGGACGCGGATTAAGCCCTCCATGGCTCGCACTATTTTCAATGCGGAACCTGAATGGTTTAGTAGTAATCCGGGAACGGAGAAAGGGTTTCTCGATGCCGATAATTACGGATTTGATTCCCAAACGGACAAAGCGTATTTTCAAGACTATGGAACCGGCGGGGTATGGAATGAATCACCAGATGGAGATAAGGACGGACATACCGGTTTTTACGATATAGATCTCGGATTTGAATTTCAAGAGTTCTATTTGAAGGATTATGAAGTCATGTCCTGGGCTGGAAATGGGCCGCCGAGAGACAGTGCTTCAGACGGTAATGGTTGTTCCACTGATGATACTGATGGTATTGATGATATTGATGACACCTCCGAGTTTGCAAATTTTAACTGGATGAACGGACATCCGTGGGGAGTGGGTAATGAGGATCATGGAGATATTGCCTTTGGAACACCGGCGGATACGGGACCGGCAATGTCCCTTCGGAATCAAGGCGTGAGTACTCCTAATCCAGCAGAAGGTGCTCTTTTTCAGGGAGACAAAGTGACGACCGGCGAAGGTGTTCCGGACAGTAGTCAACAGTTTTCTGTAAATACTTCCGATTCCACATTCCGTATAGGTGCTCATGAACAAGGCTGTCAAAAAGAGGGGTGGGTGCCATGGAATGAGGGGTATATATACGTCCGTTAAATCTTAAACTTTTCAATTCGGGTACATGGGTACATGGAAAGACAACAGAAAAGTGTTCATTATTACATTAGAGACTATCTCAAAAATATTAAGATTGAAATTCTATAAAGGTAACAGAGATGTACTCACTGGCATTAACGCCTACGGTCGTCCACCTATACTCAAAATTCGTTCATACGCTATGTCATATTCACATGCAGATAATAGAGGGATCGAGGGAGTATTTTTGAGAATGCTCTAATTAGTTCGTCGATATACGAATTTGAGAAGCGATCAAAGGTTGGTCGGTGATATCTTTTGACTGGCTGAACCGAATAGTTATAGTATCGTTTTTTCGTAAATCCTCAAAAGAAAGAGGCTGAACATTGCTGTTCTCTATAAGTTGTTCCTCTGATAGAGATTGATTTGTTGGAGAGGAATACGTCATCAACTCTATATTGGTTTTAGAGGTCACCTTGATTGTGATAGCAGAAGAGTCATTATTGGATGACGAGTTTTTTATTGTAAAGGTCCTGGTTTCCGAATTGATATTGGTGATTTTCCCTTGGAGACTACTTTGTCGAGGAACTAAAGGTTCTTCATTCGATATGGGAGACCGTTGACTTCGCTTTTCTATACCTGCGCTTTCTCCATTTTGTTGTTTGGGCTTATTCGAGGACAGAGATTCTCTATTGTTCCACGGCTTGGAATTTACCAGAATCATCCCTCCGATGAAAGAGACGAAGATGACGAAGCCGATACCGCTCCCCCAAAGTATCTGATGATTTTTGATATGTGTTTTTAAGTCCATAGGTTACATTAAGTTATGGTTTGGGGTATTATATCGTGTTTGGAAGACTCAGGCTAGATTGTGGGTAGAGACCGTCTCAAAATGAGAACAAACGGTTGGAATAATAAGAACAGGTGTGCTATCTTGAAAGAAAGTTTAAAAAATCCTATGTTTACCGGGATTATACGTGGCACGGCCCGAATTACACATATTGCCGAAGCAGATGGAGGTCGGGATATGGAAATGAACCTTGCTGACACCGTGGGAGATCTGTATGAAGGGCAGAGTGTAGCAATTGATGGGGTGTGTTTGACCGTGGCCGAGGTTGATACGCCGCGAGTGCGTTTCCGTGTGATGAACGAGAGTCTTTCCAAAACCACGTTGGAGATCAAAGAAACCGGAGATCTCGTAAATATCGAGCCATCTTTGACCGGAGAAGACGAACTGGGCGGGCACTTTGTCTACGGGCATGTAGATGATATCGGCCGGATAGAAACCATTGAACAAGATGGAGATACGCATTATGTGACTATGGCTGTTTCCGAAGAGTTTCGGCAATACTTGGTGCCGCAAGGAGCGGTGGCAATTGATGGGATCAGCCTGACTGTGGCACGTCTGACGGATACTGCTATGACTATATCAATTATTCCGTATACGTGGGAGATAACCAATTTCCATGACAAAGCGGAAGGTGAGTATGTCAATCTGGAAGCGGACATGATTATGAAGGGAGTGGTGACCTATGCCCGGCGGTATTTAGAAAACAAAAAGGTGTAGTATATGGAGGACATGCCCAACATTTTGGTGTATGATATTGAAACCGTAGGAGAAATGGGGCCCAATTTCGTGGAAAATATGGATCTGACCATCGCGGGGGTGTATTCGTATCGGCGTGATGAATATGTGGGATATACTCCGGATGATGCGGAAGATATGAATGAAGAATTCAAAAAGGCCGACCTTTTGGTGGGGTATAACAGTGAGCAC
The DNA here is from genome assembly GCA_018609785.1 of Minisyncoccota bacterium. GTDB lineage: Bacteria > Patescibacteriota > Minisyncoccia > SW-4-49-11 > SW-4-49-11 > SW-4-49-11. The sequence goes on from JAHEOE010000069.1 coordinate 3,669, forward strand.
TTTGACGCGCCGATTCTCAATAAGTACATGTCGTTTGATCTGACGGCCGTGCCTTCTCTTGATTTACTTACATACGTGCGCGCTCAGACCGGACGACGGATTAAATTGGATAGTATCGCCGGGGCCACACTTAGTGAGTATAAATCCGGGAGCGGCGCTGAAGCTATGGACTTGTATCGGGAAGGGCGATGGCAAGAACTGCGTAAATATTGTTTGGATGATGTCAAAATAACCAAAGACGTGTTTGATTTTGCGTGGAATAATCGGTATTTGGCCTATACTTCCAAAGACGGGTGGTTGCGGTTAAAAGTTCCCGTTTCGTTTGACGTGGATGAAGTCATTGCTTCTCAGAAGCGACAGATTCAGTATCGGTTTTTGTAGAGGGTTTCTCAGAATTATGAAGGTTAGAAATATATAAAGGACATAGACGTGTATGAACGAATTATGGGCAGGCCGTAGGCGTTAATATCAGTGAATACGTTTCGGTTTCCTTCATATACGTATGATAGAGAGTTCATAAGAATATTTTTGAGATGATACTTCTACAAAGTTATCATTTCATCTCGAGGTACGGCTCATATTCACTTCACAACGCCGATCCTACCCATAGCCTAACGGTTCCGTTCATATGAACCGTACCCCGAGATAGATATTGAGTATAAAAATTTTGAGATGGCTTTTAGAAGATATAGTTCCAACCTGAAGCTGAAACGTTTGGGAAAGACTTCTAGCCTTCCCGGTGTTTGCTTGCCTCTTGCTCCCTCTTTTGCGTATAATATGATATAATTTCTTCCAACGAATCTAAGAATAAAAACCGATGAAACGAAACGTTTGGATATTTGCGGGCCTGATATTTCTGGGTGGCGTGATAGCCACGGGGCAAGCGGGGGCGTTTATAAGCGGTATCCAGGGAAAAGAGCCGGGGATAACCGATTCGAAATCTCCGTTGGCGTATCTTCATAATCAGTATATGGCGTTGGATGAGTCTTCTTCTCAAGAGAAAGGAGAGATTCAAGAACGAATGAATCACATCAAACCCTTTGAGAAGGTAGCCGGTGAGCAAAAGGCCCCGGATATTACGGCGGATACCGCGCTGGTTATGGATTTGGACACTAAGCAGATGCTTTATCAAAAACGTCCGTATCAAACGCACAAAATCGCCAGTATTACCAAATTAATGACCGCAATGCTTATTCTTGACCAATATGAGTATGGTTCGCGTACCGAACTTACCATGAACAAGTCGGCCTTTCGAGCGTATGGCGGAAATTATATTCGTCCGGGCGATACATTGAGCGTAGAGGAACTTTTGCACGCGGTTTTGATGTCTTCCAGCAATGACGCTGCGGCTCGATTGGCGCAGCGTTTCGGCGGTGAGAAGGGCGAGGTAGGGTTTGTACAAGATATGAATGCCAAAGCGGAAGAACTCGGACTGTATAAAACACGGTTTGCCAATGCGCACGGGCTGAATTCCGAAACCCAAGAACAATACAGTACCGCCTTTGATGTTATGCAAATGGGGCGCCATATGTATGAAGAATATCCCACATTGGGAAAAATTCTTGGGGTGGAAAAGACCCAATTAACCACTACTGACGGACGAGACATTCCCATTGCCAACATTAACAAGCTTCTGGGTAAACTCAACACTGAGGCAGGGAAAACCGGATATACCGACGTAGCGGGTGAGACTTTCTTTACCGTCACCGAAATTGACGGGCGTGACGTAGGGGTGGTGGTACTGGGGTCGGCCATCGGCAAACGGTTCATAGACACGCGTGAGCTTATCGAATGGACGCGCGAGAACTACAAAACTGAATAACGAATATGATTTTAACGGTTACCAATCAAAAAGGAGGCACGGGGAAGACAACCACGGCGGTAAACGTGGCGGCGTTTTTCGCTCGACAGAAATACAAAACCCTCTTGGTTGATCTTGACCCGCAAAGTAACGCCACCAGCGGGGTGGGGATGTACGATCGAGAA
>JAHEOE010000070.1 GCA_018609785.1 Minisyncoccota bacterium
ATACAAACCCTGGACAAATGTCAGACCAAGGTTGACCAGGAAAAATCATAATCATTACACCTATCTCCCCATCCGACACCGGATGGGTTATTTTTTTCTGTGACATATGCTATGCTCACCTTAGGAAGATGATAATATACACACATATGGAATGGACAAACCATCAAGCACCTGACTTCACCCTGCTTGACCAAAATGAAGAACAACACTCTCTATCAGATTACCGAGGAGAAAAAGTGCTTCTTTACTTTTACCCGAAAGACAACACACCGGGGTGTACTACGGAAGCGCAAGCATTCCGTGATCGGCTTAACAAACTCAAAGCATACAGAGTCCAAGTACTGGGCGTCAGTCGCGACAGCGTCAGTTCGCATAAAAAGTTCGCCGAAAAACAAAATCTTAACTTCCCCATTCTTTCGGATGAAGACCACACAGTTGTTCAAGCATACGGTGTTCTCAAGGAAAAGAATATGTTTGGCAAAACTCGACTGAGCGTCAGCCGAGAATCTTTTCTTATTGATGAGAACGGCAGCATCCTTAAACACTACACCAAAGTAAAACCGGAAGAACACGTGGATGAAATTCTTGCCGACCTTAAAACATACGCTCAGTAAAACACATCTCTAAAAGGTAGAAAGCCTCCTCTCTCCCGGTATTGTGTCTCTATCATATCCGCTACCGTATATCAACGGTGTATCTTGTATATCTATATCCTATGCCTTCAGATATCGATTGATAGCAAACGCACTGCTCCCCGCACCCAACAGCACGCCAACAGCCAACTGGATAAGAACAATCATTAGCGCATTTCTTTGTACGTAGGAAGAAATATCAGTGCTAAAGAAATCTCCAACTCCTTCCGGCAGTGACAGAACCATAACAAAAAGCAACGTAGCGCCAATAATAGTACCGAACACTCCAAACAACACTCCTTCCACCAAGAAAGGGCCTTTAATTTGCATATTATTCGCCCCCACAAGACGCATGATTTCAATCTCATTTCGGTAGGAATACATCGTCAACCGAATGGTGTTATACGGAATGGCTATAGCCAAAAAGGCCAGAAGTCCCATGACTACAAACTGAAGATTCTGTACCCAACTCAAGATACGCGTAAGTCGATCGATAATACGTTTGGTGCTTGATTTTTCGTAGTTGATATTCTTAATCACATCCCCACTGTATTGAGAATTCTTTATCTGTTCAACGATACCGTCATAGTCTCGAATATTTTCAGCCTGTACGACAATGGTCACCGAAAGCGGATTTTCATTTAAAATGTTGATGGAGTCGAGAATATCCGGATAATCTTCATACGTTTTCTTAAAGTCATCCAAAGCATCTTCTTTAGAAACGAATTTCGTACTTTTCACGTTATCCAACCCATCTACAAACGATTGAAATTCCTTCGCCTTTTCCTCTTTGACATCTTCGGTCAGATAAATAGGAATATCAATTTTACTCTCCACCACATCTACGGCATTACTGCTTAACTGGTTGACAATAATGAAAAATCCCAACCCAAACAACGTAAGGACCATGACAATTGTAGTGGAAATAGTTAAAAAGACATTTCGCACAAAATTTTGGAACCCGTACTTAATACTCCGGAGAATATTTAAGAAAAGAATCTGCATACAACGATCATTAAATAATGTATTTGCCTTCAATACTATCCCTAATCACCTTGCCTTTATCGAGACTGACCACCCGCTTGCTGATACTATTCACAATTTCTTTGTTATGTGTGGCGAAAATAACGGTCGTTTCCAATTGCTCGTTGATTTTCAGGAGTAAATTGACAATATCCCAACTGTTGAAAACATCCAAATTTCCGGTTGGCTCGTCGGCAAGCAACACCGCAGGTTCGTTAATGAGCGCCCGCGCAATCGCGAGACGTTGCTTTTCTCCGCCCGACATCTGCGCCGGAAACTTTTTCCCCTTGTTGCTCATTCCGACAATATTCAGAAACCGCGGCACTTTTCGTTTGATTTCTTGGGGAGACTTCCCCAAAATTTCCATAGCAAAGGCAACATTTTCGTACGCGGTTTTCTGAGAAAGAAGCTTAAAATCCTGGAATACAACGCCCAATTGTTTACGGTGGTCGGGTAACCTTTTCGGTTTAATTTTATCTATTCGACGGTTCTGAAAATATACCGCCCCCTTGTCCGGTTTTTCCTCACCGGTAATCATCTTAATAATACTCGACTTACCCGCACCGCTCTGTCCTACGAGCATTACAAACTCCCCGTCTTCAATCTTGAGATCAACGTTATCAAGAGCGGGATTGTTATCACCGTATTCTTTGGATACATTCTTAAAAAGAATCATGAATGTCTGTTATGAAGTTTGGTATATATTTGACGCTAGTACTGACGTAATTATTTCGTCAAGATTACCTTCTTTGAGGATATCATAAACTTGATTTGTCTGATACCCACTCCGCTGATCTTTTACCAACTGATACGGATCCAGAACATAGGAACGGATATGATTTCCCCAGGAAATAGAAACGTCCTCACTCATTTCTTCCCGCTTTTCTTGTCGCTCTTCCTGGTATTTGTGCCATAACTTGGACCGCAAAATACGCATGGCGATATCTCGATTTTTATGTTGACTCCGCTCCGTCTGTGCCGTCGCCACCACACCGGTCGGCTCATGCGTGATACGTACCGCGGAATCGGTCGTATTTACCGCCTGACCGCCCGGTCCGCTCGATCGAAACGTATCAATCCGCAAATCATTGTGATCTATTTCAATATCTTGTTCCCCAACATCTTCCATTTCCGGTAACACCTGCACAATGGCAAATGAAGTATGACGTTGCCCTTGCGCGTTAAAGGGTGAGACACGCACCAGACGATGCACTCCGCGTTCCGTCTGTAACGTTCCGTACGCGTATTCTCCGCTTATTGAAAGCAACGCCCGTTTTATCCCTGCGTCCGAACCGGGGACATATTCCACAAGCTCGGCACTAAATTGCGTATTGCGCTCAACATACGAAAGATACATCGAAAGAAGCATATTCGCAAAATCTTGCGCATCCGCTCCTCCGGCGCCGGCCTGTATAAAGATAAACGCATTCCGATTGTCATAAGGACCGCGAAAGTATTGACGCCGGCGAAGATATGAGAGCGTTTTTTCCAACCCCCGCAACTCTTCAGTGATATCAGATTCACGCGCTCCTTCTTCACCCAGTATTTCCGGTAGAAACTCTATCTTCTCCTCAACCGTTTCGAGCGCGTCCGCCAACTCTTGCTTACGCGCCAACATCTTTAGCACTTGCTGCGCATCCCGTGGATCATCCCAAAACCCTTCTTGCGTGCTTTGTTCGGTCAACTCGTTAATCTCAGCTAAAAGACTCTCTCGGTCAAAAACACTGCTTTAGATGGTTCCACTCGGTCTGCATCTGATACAGCCTATGTTGTATTTCTTCTCGGGTAGAAGATTGCGCCATACGTTCACTAATTAAACACTTTATTGGTATTTGCCTCTATTATACCACAAACCGCCCCGAATTTAAGCATCTTCTTTCAATTTTTCTTCAACCTCCTGTATATCATTTTCTGAAAATGTGCCGGGATTTTCTCGAAGTATTTCCACAATTTCATCCACCTCCTCTTCAGTTACAGTCTCTCTGTCCCCGAACCAACCACGTTCATCGGATGTTTTTTGCTGTATCTTCGAATCCACCAATCGCCTTAACGCCCGACGTTTGGCTGTCGCATTTCCTCCTCCGAAAAACGAAGAACCAAAATCCATACGGTTTATTTGACGGTCGATTTGTCGTTCGGTATATCCCATACAAATATATTATTTACGTATAGTATACCACACCTATTCTTATGTTCCCTCAGCCTCCCCCTTACCAATCATCGCCCCCTTAAAAATCTATGTCTTGATTATCTCTTTGTAATACGGTATCCTACCCGGGAATTAACACAATATATGAGCGTATCCATAGGTATTGTCGGGCTTCCCAACGTAGGAAAATCCACATTATTCGAAACGCTAACCCAACGTCAGGTCTCGGCTGAAAATTACCCTTTTTGTACCATTGAGCCCAACGTGGGAACCGTAACCGTTCCCGACTCACGACTGGACACTCTTGCCGAAATTTCTCAATCCGCAAACATAAAACCCACAACCGTAGAGTTTATTGATATTGCGGGATTGGTTAAAGGAGCTCACGAGGGGGAAGGTTTGGGTAACGCGTTCCTTTCAAATATACGCGAAGTAGACGCAATCTGCCAGGTCCTTCGTCACTTTCCCGGTGAAGACATAACTCATGTTGAACACCGCATAGATCCGTACGATGACGCTCAAATTATCAACACTGAACTTCTCCTCGCCGATCTGCAACAGATAGAACGGGCGCTGGAGAATCTTGAAAAAAAAGTCAAACAGGGGGACAAGAACGCCCAAGAAATTTCACAAACACTCCAACGTCTGCATGAAGCGGTTTCCAACGAAACTCCCATACGAGACCTTGACCTCAGCAAAGATGAAACGGAACGTATCAAACCATATAATTTTCTCACCCAAAAGCCGATAATGTATGTGGTAAATACCGACGAATCATACGAGACTTCTCTCACAACCGAAGATTTGGGAGCGCGCGTGGTCCCGTTAAGCATAAAATCGGAGGCGGAATTAAGCACACTTCCCGAAGAAGAAAAAGCGGAATATCTCCAATTGCTTGGCCGATCGCATAACGGGCTGGACATCGTCATCCAAGCAGGATATAATCTCCTTGACCTGATTTCATTCTTTACCACCGGTCCCAAAGAGACTCGCGCTTGGACAGTGCCGCAGGGTACATACGCTCCTCAAGCGGCCGGAGTCATTCACAGCGACTTTGAACGCGGCTTCATCGGCGCGGAAGTTGCCGCATTCGAAGATTTCGTAAATGCCGGCGGCGAAGGAGCCGCTCGTGAACAGGGCGTCCTTCGTCTGGAAGGAAAGAACTATGTCGTCAAGGACGGTGATGTTTGCTTGTTTCGAGCAAATACGTAATCCGTCCCCATTGACGTGCATTTATACAGTTGCTAAGATAAACGTATTATGACCTACGAAGTTACCTACATCCTCAAACCGGAACTCACCAACGAAGAGCAAGGAGAAGCGAACGAAATGGTTCGTTCATTAATCGCCGATCTCGGTGGTACGGCCAAGACGGCTCAGCGAACCTTTTCGGCTGACATTGGCGGCACGGACGAACAAAACCTTCGAAAGTTCGCCTACCCCATCGGAAAATACCGTCAAGGGTTTTATTACACGTTGGAGTTCGATTTAAATGATGATCAGATCACCCATCTTGAAGATAAACTCAAGAAAGAAAAGCGAATTCTTCGTCATGTAATAGTCAGTGAATTCACCTCTCTTGAAAACCTCATCACTCTTTCCGATGCTCGACATCAGCGTATGGCCGAGCTTCAGGAAGAAGATGCGAAACACTCGTTTAAACGCGAAGTGAACAAACGCGGAGAAGAAGTAACTTCAAAATAGTCCGCTTGACGGAGAATCCCCATATAACGTAATCTATCATATGAATCTCAACAAAGCCTACATCCTCGGTCGCGTCACTCAAGACCCCGAACTCAAGACATTAACAAGCGGAGCTTCCGTAACCTCATTCGGCTTGGCGACCAATCGTGTTTGGAAAGACAAAGAGGGAAATCGTCAAGAATCTACGGAGTTTCATAATATTGTAGCCTTCAACAGACAAGCGGAAATCCTTAACCAGTATGCTCAGAAAGGAACGCTTCTCTTGGTCGAAGGTCGTTTACAGACACGTTCTTGGGAGGGACAAGACGGACAAAAGAAATATAAAACCGAGATTGTAGCGGAACAGTTTCAGTTGGGACCGAAAAGCCAAAATGGCGGACAACAGTCTTCGGGACAGTCAAATTCCTCATCCGGAAGTCAGAATCAAGGCAGCGGTGAAATGCCTACGATTAACGCCGATGATGATGAAATAAATCTGGAAGAAATTCCTTTTTAAAGGTGAAGAGCATAACAACGATTGATTTATGAGTAAAAAACCTCAAAGTATCGCCTACAGTGCAAGTACGAATGCCTACGAAGAACTGGACTACAAGAATGGAGAGTTCCTCAAAACCTTTATGACTCCCCAAGGAAAGATTGCGTCCTCCCGTCAAACAGGCATGAACGCACGTAGTCAACGCAAACTCGCTCAAGAAGTAAAGCGAGCGCGTATCTTGGCAATTGTTCCTTTTGTTACGCGATAAGTAAGCCTAATACCCTCTATATGCCGAACACCAACGCAGCCAAAAAAGCGGAACGTCAGCAAAAGCGGCGTCAAAGCAAAAACAATCGTATCAAGCGTCAAATGCAAGACGCCAGAAAAGATTTTGAAGTTGCCGTAACGGATAATGATAAAGAACAAGAAGATGTTCCGGTACAGCAGTATCAAGAAACAATTGATAAAGCTGCTAAAGAGCGCATTATTCATGAAAATAAAGCCGCCCGCATGAAAGGTAAGATGATGAAGGATCTTAAACAAAAGAAAGATTTCGACGAAAACACAAAGTAACCTCTAATGTGTTCGGCGACTAAAGGGTTTTTAAGATAAGGAGGCAACAAATTCACGGAGAGTTGGGTACGGATCTCGCTCTCCGTGTTTTATTTGCTCTTCCATTTCAATAAGAGTCATATAATTCATATACATATCTTTGAATGAGATATGCTGTGCTTGTCGTTCCAAAATGGCATGTCCTTTGGGATTGCCTCCTACCTCATGATAATCGGTTTTTCCACGTGCTTTGAGATCTTTAATTAAAAGAGCTTTTTTCATCTGAGAAATGAGGAAGCCGTGAACCGCAAGTCCATGTTCTCCTTGTTCTTCAAGAGAAGAAAGAACGGCCAGTCCTCGCTTTGTATTGTGTTCCAAAACAGCTCGCGACAGTTCAAAAATCTTTTCCTCTTTATGGGAAGAAAACTGTGGCCCGATATGATCCGTAGTTAATACTGATTCCTCCGGATGCTCGTTACTAAGGGTATGAAGCGCATACCACACACCAAAAAGGTCGGCATCATAGATCTCCCAAAGATACCGCGCCGCTTGATCAGCTATACGTTGTTGAAACTCCGTTTGTACTATCTGTTGAATAACACGAACCCCTTCCCGGACCGGAAGTGTATTCATATGGTCCTCTTTCAGAGAAAACGTTTCATGAAGTGCGCTATAGAGCGTATGCTTTTTCGGCAAGGTCTGATATTCCAAAAAGAGCATAATAACACCTGTTCGATCCGTACACGCTTGGAGTATTTTCCCGGCTTTTTTAAGTACGGTTTTATTTTGCTCTCCCAGACGTCGTACCACTACAAATTGCGAACCTTCAAAAAGCAATGGCGTACTTACCGTGGTCTGTATTTCCTCAAGTCGTTCTTTTGCCTGACGGTCATCCGTAAATTGCGGATCAAAATCAAACTCCGCGATTTGTGCCCGCTTTTGTTCCGCTTGCTGCTTAATCTGTTGGAATTTCCGTAATAACCGAAATGTATCAGTACCGTGTAACAGTAATACCATATCATTCTCATTCTACTTGCTATCCACCATTACTTTCTAGAAGTCATCTCAAAAGTCTGTTATTTCCTATGAATATACTGTATATCGACGAATCCTCACTTTCCCTTCGGACTTTTCCTCCTTAGAAAGGAGGAAAACACAGCCAGCAATTTCGTCGACACGGCAGTCCCCACGAAAATACGCTTTCGACAGAAAGCCGTAAAAAACACACCAGTGTTTTTTACGTGCCCGTTCGAATTTCGATAAAGAGTGAGGTGTCCGTAAGGACGGAGGAGTTTTTCCTACTTTTGAGACTTGCTCTACTCCGTACTGTCTTGTTCGGAGTCCCACCTCACCTCTTGATAGGGCTCTATAACCTGAATAAACGTAGACCCCGGTGTTAGCTGTATCTCTTCTTCTTGGTCGCGTTTCCGAATGACAAAGGAGCGGCGTTCATTTTTCTTCTCCC
>JAHEOE010000071.1 GCA_018609785.1 Minisyncoccota bacterium
AAACGGGTATGGGAGTGATGCCTATCGAGCTATTTTGCGATATGCGTTCTATGAATTGAACTTGGAGCGGGTTAAGGCTCATATCAAGAGTTTCAATGAAGCCAGCGTCCATTTTCATAATATGCTTGGATTTTATCACCAAGCAACCCTTCCTTATTGGTATAAAGAGGGCAGTGCGTATTATCACGACTATATATACGTTTTGGAACGGGGAGATTTTGAACAAATGATGAAGAACCAAGAAGCGTGAAATAAGTTAGTCTCTGACAGACTCCGTCTTCCTGATAAGGCGGAGTTTTTTATTTTGGGTTTTGAAATAGGTGTTTGTTTACGAGAAGAGAACCGCAACACTGATATGCTAGATTTGGATAGATACATAAGAAAAATTTACCTCCCTCCTCGGAATATGATACAACATAGGTAACTACATGTATGTCTATGACGAACACTCTCCCTCAAACTGTGGCCGTGGTTCGCGGCGGTCCGTCGTCCGAACACGAAGTATCTGTAAAAACCGGGGCAACCATGCTCGAATTGCTCTCGGAGGAGTTTGAAGTAATAGATATTTGGATTTCTCGAGAGGGTACGTGGTTCGTTGACGGAAAAGAAACGGACTCGGAAGAGGCAATAAGCGGTATTGACGTAGTGGTGAACGGACTGCACGGCGAGTACGGTGAGAGCGGAGAATTTCAGCAATGGCTGGAAGACCACGGCGTCCCCTTTACCGGTTCGGGCAGTGCGGCGTCCGCTTTAGCAATGGACAAGTTACGCAGTCAGGAGGTGCTTCACAATTTCGGCGTCAAAGTTCCGCAGACGCGTCATATCAATCGGGAAGAGTGGAGGAAAGAAGATTTCGCTGAAGATGTTTTTGCTTCTTTGAACGCTGATTTCCTCGTCGTTAAACCCGCCGATCTTGGGTCTTCGGTGGGGGTGAGTATCGTACAGACAGAGGAAGAGTTGAAACGTGCGATTGAGGAAGTGTTCAACCTAAGCGAGCATGTGTTGATACAGGAATATGTCTCCGGAGTGGAGGCAACGTGCGGCGTTATTGAACATACGGATGGTCGCGTGGAAGCTTTGCCCGTGGTGGAAATTCGACCGCCCGAGGATATGTTCTTTGACTACGAAGCGAAGTACAACGGAATCAGTCAGGAGATTGTGCCGGCGAGATTTACGGAGGAGGTGAGCACGGAAATTCGGCATCAGGCAAAGTTTGCCCACAAGGCATTGGAGTTGGCTCAGTATTCCCGTTCGGATGTTATTGTAACCGAGACCGGGGAAGTCTACTGGCTGGAGGCGAACACGTTACCCGGGCTCACAAAACAATCTCTGTTTCCGCAAGAGCTTGACGCGGCGGGCTATTCGTTTCAAGAATGGCTGGTTTGGTTGGTACAGAACGCCTACCACGGAAATTCAAGTAAGAGACGGAGATTTACAATCCATATGAGGTATCGACCACGCGTGGATTTTATGGAACCGCTTCGTCATACGGGGCATTTGGTAATGGCGAATGACGGGCGGGAGATACACGGCGAAGTGACAATCGAGGCCTTCTCAAAAGAACAGGCAGTTACGCACGCATGGCACGAATTTCTGGAGCAACTTGCACACGTGGAAGTGCGAACTGAGGAGATTACCGTACTTGAAGTGGTTGAGACTGAAACGTAAGGCAAGAATTTTGACGGGTGTTCGATTAACACGCTATGCTAAAAGAAACACGAATGTATGATTCGCCACATCGTCACCTACATCTTGAAACTCGTCGAAGACTATCCGCTTGTCTTTAAGGCGTTGATATTTTTAATTATAGCGATTTGGGTTTTGCTCGCCGCGGTGGATGAGTTATGGCTTGATCGGACCTGATCCTTGTTCGCTTGAAGACAGACCGCCGATGCGGTAAAATGGTGCGCAATGATTGAGCGGTGGCGAGCGAACGGCGGTTTGACGGTGCAACTGGGACTGATACTCGGTGTCTTTTGGGGAGCATGGCTCATGTCGCCGCTCTTGGGAAGTGTTCTCGGGGCAATAGTAGTGAGTATTGCCTCGGTTTTTGTTTCGTGGCGCATGGTAGGGATATTATTGTTGGCACTGGGGGCATTGGTTGGTGGAGTGGTTTATGCGAAGGAAGCGGCTGATCACGTCTCTGCCGTGCAAAACAGCATCCCGAAGTCCGCCGTACCCGTGACCGGAGAAGTTATTTCCTATCCGCGGGAGAAATCACAGGCGTTTACGTACGCGGTTCGAATAACCAATGTCTCCGCTGGCGGAATCCAAGCATTGGAAGGAGAGGTCTTGCGCATATATGATCGTCATCCGCAGGTAAGGTTTGCGTACGGAGACCAAATCAAGATAAACGGAGAGATTACCGTGCCCGAGAAGGAGTCGTATCGGAAGTATTTGGCGAGTACTGGTGAAATGGGGGTGATGTACCGTCCGAATGTTACGGCTGGAAAAGGAGAGCGGTGTGACGTGGTATGTACGACGGTGAGAGGCATATTCGGCGTACGGACGGCGCTTTTGAATCAGATTGGGAAGCTTTTTCCGGGCGTGGAAGGAGAATTTGTAAAAGGTATTTTAGCCGGACATGACGATCGGATTCCTGAGAGGTATGAGACGGCCTTTCAGCGCACGGGCATTACGCACCTGTTGGCGATTTCCGGGTATCATGTCACCATTTTGATGATTGTCATACGTCAAGTTTTGGGTCGAGTTGGTATGCGAGTTTCGTGGCAGCTGGTCATTACGTTTTTGATATTGGCAAGTTTTGTGATCTTTATCGGATTTCACGGTTCGGTGGTTCGGGCTTCGGTCTTTTTGGCTTTGGTGTTGAGCGCGCAGTCTTTGGGACGGTATTTTTCCGGTTTGCGCGCGTTGGTCTTGGCTGCGTTTCTTTTGGTTCTTGCAAACCCGCTTTTTGTTGCTTGGAACATTGCCTTTCAGCTTTCGTTTATGGCGGCATTGGGGATTTTTTCTCTTGTGCCTGCATTGTCGTCTTTGTGGAGAGGACATGATTGGAAACAGTTTGTGGGAAGTATTATGCTTGAGAGTGTCGCAGCCGAGCTCTTTGTTTTACCGTTGATTATTGCCACGTTCGGGACCGTGTCTCTGATTTCTCCGTTTGCGAATCTGATTATTGTACCGTTTATCCCTCCTTTGATGGCTATTAGTTTCGGATTGGCGATTTTGAGTATGGTTCCCGGTCTGAGTTCGATCATGGGGCTGATGGCATACCCCGTGCAGGCTTTGGTTGATTTGGGCCTACAGATGGTGCAATTTCTTGCCGGTCTTCCTATAAGTGCGATTGAGGTCCCACAAATTGGATGGACGTGGGTTCTTGGAAGCTATCTGATTCTAGGAGCGATTACGTGGTATATTCGTCAGTACGCGCTTCGTAGCTACCTAACACGCTCGGTATGAAGATACGTTTATGGACAAAATGGAGTGTATTAATAGGGCTTCTTCTGATAACGGGTGGTTTGGGATTTTCTCATAAGCATCTGTTTACGGACCGATTTCGATTGAGGTTTCTTAATGTGGGCCAGGGAGACGCAACACTGATTCAGACTCCGAGTAATCATACTATTTTGGTGGACGGCGGACGTGATCAACGGACCCTCCAGCAGCTTATGGAAAAGAGCGGATATTTTTCTCGGACCATTGATCTGTTGGTTATTACCCATCCGGATAGTGATCATATCGGCGGGCTTTCTGAAGTTTTCTCCCGCTATAAGGTGCGGGCCGTCCTTATGACCGGTATCAGACGCCACGAAAGTGAGATATATACGCGTCTTATGAAGCGGATCCAAGCGGAAGAGACGCGAGTCATCCCCGCTCGCGCCGGAGAAACTATCAAAATGGGGAAACTCAGCATGAAGGTGTTACACCCTCGGCAAAGCAAATGGGGAAGCACGGTTGAGGACCCAAACATTCATTCGGTGGTGCTTCGCGGGACATATAAAGATTTTTCGTTCCTTTTACCGGGAGATATTACGGCGGTGGAGGAACGTAAGCTCGTTCGTTCGGATCTAAAACTAAAAGCGGACGTGCTGAAGGCGGCGCATCACGGGAGTGCGTCTTCCACGAGTCAAGCCTTCTTAGAAGCGGTGGACCCCAATCGGGTCGTCATATCGGCCGGACAGAATAACAGATACGGACATCCGGCAAAAGAAGTTCTGGATCGTATTCGCAATAAAAATATCAAAATCCATGGTACATACACCGGAGATACTGTTGACATTATAGAATAAATCGTTTATAATATCGGGGTGTTATAACAATAATATTGCATTTCTATGAATCAGAAGCTCCTAACCGAACTTCAGAATTTGGGATTTTCGGACAAAGAGGCACGTGTCTATGTCGCCTCGCTTCAAATCGGTTCCGCCCCGATGCAAAAGATTGCCGCTTCCTCAAATGTCAATCGCGCGACAACCTACGTTATCGTCGAGTCCTTGATGAACCGAGGACTGATGAGCTCCTTTACGCAAGGGAAAAAGCGGCTTTTTACCGCTGAAGACCCGAACAAGCTGCTTGAAATGGTCCATCGCGAGCAATTCGAGCTTCAGGAACGGGAAAAGGCGGTCAAAGACATCATGCCCGACCTTAAAGAAATTTTTGAGGTTGCCACTCAGCAGGGGCAAAAGCCGCGTGTGAAGTTTTACGAAGGCAAGGACGGGCTCAAATCCGTGCGTAATGAGTTTCTGAAGGTGAAAAGTAAAGAAATAATGGGAATCTTTAATTACGATTATATCGCCCGGGTGTTTGATACGGAAGAAGACCAAAAATTCGGTGAAAAACGTGAGAAAAAGAATATCACGACGAAGGCGGTCTACACGTCTCAGCAAGGACCGATCTTGGCGGACAAAAACAAGAAGAATCTCACCAATCTCCGATACTTAGACTACAATAAGTACAATAGTCCCATCGATATTTCCGTATTTGATGATAAGGTTGCTCTTACTTCGTTAGAAGGGAATTTGATGTCTGCGGTTATTGAGAACGAGAATATTGCAGATGCTATGCGCCAGCTTATTGGAGTGATTTGGGCAAGCGCAGACGGAGATGACGAGGCTTCGGAACAAAACTCGAAATAAAATTCTCTCAGTACTGTTTTGGTAAAACCCGATTAGTAATGTTTGAGAGCTATGTTGTGTTTCTTCATGACATAGCTCTTTTTTTATACATTGTGGAAAGAATATGAAAACCCCCCTACCATTAATGGTAGGGGGGAGGGTAGTTTGTTAATGATGTTGTTATTGTGCCATCAATATCATCCTCCACTCGTCTGTCAGATTTGATCCATCGGATCTATTTAGATTTTTAACATAATATGGTGAGGTAAGTCAATACCTCGTGGTTTATTGCAAGGAATGATGGGAGAGTGGAAGTTTTTTCGTTGCGGACAGAGCATACTCATGGTATTCTGGATTTTGAGTAGTAGAAAAAATTGGTATATGAATCTTATCTCTGAATTTCGCCGGTTTTTTGAGGAACAAAATCATACGTGGGTCAAATCCGCTCCGCTGGTGCCCGAAGGGGACAGTTCGGTACTGTTTACCACCGCGGGAATGCAACAGTTTAAACCGTATTATTCGGGCCATCCGTCCCCATACGGCAATCGCGTGATTAGCGTGCAAAAATGTTTCCGCGCGGACGATTTGGATGAAGTAGGCGACACCACGCATCTGACGTTTTTTGAAATGCTGGGGAACTTTTCGTTTCAGTATCCGCACGGAGAAGAGAGTTACTTTAAAGAACAGGCCATTCGGATGGGGTATGAGTTTGTGGCCGAACGGCTTGGCCTCTCCATTGAGTATGTCACGATTTTCGAGGGCGACGAGCACACCCCGCGCGACACGGAATCCGAACGGCTGTGGCAAGCGTTGGCTGAAGAAAAGAGAATAACACTACCGATTTACGGGGAGAACAGGGACGAGAATTTCTGGGGACCAACCGGTTCCGAGGGTCCTTGCGGTCCGACGAGTGAGATTTACGTAGACGGAGTGGAGATTTGGAACCTCGTCTTTAACCAGTATTATCAGTACCGAGACGGAACATTAGAACATCAGGAACAACAAGGCGTGGATACCGGCGGTGGGTATGAACGTATTTTGGCGGTTGTAGAACAGGTCGACAGTGTCTTTGATACGTCAGTGTTTGCAACGGTTATGGAACAGATTGAGAATACATTTCCCGAAATGTCGTTGGAATACCGACGCGTCATTGCGGATCATTTGCGGTCTTCGTTGTTTTTGTCCGCGGACGGGGTGGTTCCGTCCAATAAAGAACAGGGCTACATCCTCCGTCGACTTATTCGGAAAGTGTTGAGTCTGGCGGGGATGGAAAAAGCCCACCTTGATGATCTGTCCGCTATTGGTGAGACCTTGGTTGGCTTGTATGAGGATCGGTATCCGGAACTACGTGACGGATGGTCCGTGTATACCACTCATTTGGAGAATGAATTTCAGACATTTTCGAAAGCGCTCAAAGAAGGGTTGAAACAGGCCCGCAAAATGCTTAAAACCAGGGAGGATAATCGGTTAACGGGGGAAGAAGCTTTCCAGCTTTCGGCTACGCACGGACTTTCTCCGGAACTTATGCGGTTCAATGGTATCGAGTTCGATGAAGAAGCGTTTGAACAAGAACGGGAACGGCATCGAGAAATTTCGCGCGCCGGTGCTGAGCAGAAGTTTGGCGGACACGGACTTGCCTTGGATACCGGTGAATTGAAAGCGGAAGACGAAGAAGAGGTGAAAATTGTGACGAGACTCCACAGCGCGACGCATCTTTTGAATCAAGCGTTGCGTGATGTGTTGGAAGATGAAGTGAAGCAGAAAGGGTCTGATATTAATGTTAAACGTACGCGATTTGACTTCTCGTTCCCGCGGAAATTAACCGAGGAAGAAAAACAGCAGGTTGAAGATAGAGTGAACATGTTTATTCAGAGCGCGCATGATCTTCATGTGTATGAATTACCGTTGGAAGAGGCAAAGCAGAGCGGGGCGATTTATCTGGAGCATGAGTCATACCCTGATCCGGTTAAAATTCATCAGTTTGGATATATTTCTAAAGAGTTTTGTGGTGGTCCGCATGTTAGAAATACGTCTGAAATTGGAACATTCAAGATTAAAAAAGAAGAAGCTGTAGCGCAAGGTGTTCGTCGCATTCGAGGCGTAGTTGAGTAAAAGGAAAACACATGGATTTCCGGCATAGATCAATTCTCATTCGTAAATTCTTACATTTGGGGCTTTTGATCCCACTTGGCGTGTACTGGTGGGTGGCGACTATATACTCGTTTCAGGTAGGAATATATACATTGCTGGGCTTTCTCATATTTGGTCTTTTTTATGAGACTCTGCGATTGGAGTTCAAGATGCCTGTTCCGTTAGTACATTATATAAAACGAAATGAGCGTGATGCTCAGGTAGCCGGTATTAATCTTTTGTTGGCAATTATTGTTCTGCATGCGGTTTTTCCGCCCGGAATAGCTCTCAGTGTTTCTCTTGTGGCCATTATCGGAGACGTGGTTTCGGGATTGGGGAGGTTGTATGGTAGAATACGATTAAGGTCTGATTCTTTACAAAGTGGAGAAGGACTTCTGATAGCTTTCTTGGTTGATGCTCTCATATTTATCGCGGTTTTAGGGCCCGGTTGGTATGTTGGCATCTTGGCGGCGGTAGCTGTTATTCTGGAGAATATCACTTCTACTGTGGATGACAACCTTGTCGTACCTTTTGTTGTTGGAATACTTGCACACATAATCCTCATGTTATGAGTCCGTTATTCGGAAAAAAGAAAAACAAAACATATCATCTAGCCTTAGACATCGGTACCCAGTATGCGAAAGCGGTCCAATTTAGTATTGGTGAAGAGAATGAAGTTGAAATTTGGGGTACGGGGCTTAACAAACAGCGTGATGGAGCTGTGGAAAACGGACGAATTAAGCATAGTTCTCGAGTGGCGCGAGTAGTTGAAAATACGGCTATTGAGGCGAATCATTTTGACAGTTTTGAAAATACGTCACTGTTGGTAGGCCTCTCGGGGGCTTATGTTAAAGAACATATCACCACTGCGTGGCATCGACGTGCTAAACCACGTAAGAAAATAAAAAATGGAGAATGGGAGCAAATTGTAGAAAGTCTTCGGGCCCAGGTCGAAGAAAGCACTCCGGAATGGGATACTGATTTACGTCTTGCACACAGTTCATTGGTTAGTACTTCGGTTGATGATGAACGAGTACAGTCCCCGGTAGGGACAAAAGGTGAACGATTGGAAGCTCAGGTTTTTCGTACGTACGCTCCCAAAGAACATCTACAAACTCTTGAAGAAATGGCCGAGGGAATGGAAATATCCGTCTCGGGAATGATTTCGGAAAGTTTTGCCACAGCCCAGTTGATTTCCGCCTATTATCCGCAAGCGGACTTTCTTTTGGTAGATATTGGTAGTTCAACTACCACCGTTTCCCGTATTGAAGGAGGACTTATTCAACAGACTACCTACTTTAGCATTGGAGGTTTAAGCTTTACTCGGCGCATAGCGCAAGAGTTGGAGACGTCATTTGTAGAGGCGGAGAGTGTCAAGGTGCAGTATTCCATGGCTCAGCTCTCCAAAAAAATCTCTCATAAATTGGCTGAGTTGTTAAAGGAAGATGTACGTATGTGGGTGGAAGGACTGGAAGTGAGTTTACATATGTTAACTCGCAATAAGCGAGACCGGTTACCTTCTGTCATTCTTCTGCACGGAGGAGGTTCCAACTTGATCGGTATTAAGGAAGCGTTGGAATTTGACACCTGGTACGAAAATGTGGCTTTTCATGAGCGTCCCAAAATCGGCGTTTTTCACCCCACGCAATTAGCAGGAGTGGTGGATTACGCCGGAGCAGCGGATGATCCGTTATATACCAATGTCATTGCGCTTGCGGCTTTGGCACCGACATTTAATTCCTGACGTTTATGGCAAAACAAAAATCTGACTATCCTAACTATACTCACGTTATTATTCACCGAAATGACACTCTGTCGGATATTCTGTATAGTATTCGGCATACAAAGGAAGAGAAAGTTTTGGTCTATCTTCCCGACCAGATGAAGACGCTTTCTCATGTATCCAATGCTCGAATTTTACAGCGTGAACTGGAACGTCAATCAAAGCAGGTGGTCTTTTGTACGCCGGATAGTTCCATCGCGCGGACATTGGAAAGTCAAGGATTGAGCGTGGAAACGGGGGGAATGGATATTGATGAGAATGAAGAAGATTCTATGCAGGATTCCGATCCGTTCACGGAGTTTTTCCGCTCATATCCCGGTGAACAAACGTCGTCATCCTCGCAACGGGAGGTCAGTTCGATCGCCCATCAAAAACGTAAACCATGGTATGCTCATTTTTGGGCCATTACCGGAGGATTGCTCTTGGGAGTTGCGGTTGTTGTGGTAGCAGTGATGTATTATGTTCCTCAAGCAACGGTGACCATTGCTTTTACGGGAGAACCAATCAAGAAGGAGTATAAAGTTTTATTTGATCCTTCGCAAAATGAGGCGGATAAGGATAATTTGATAATTCCCGCGACGGTGAAACGTCGTGAAGGGCGAGTGAGTAAGACATTCGAAACCTCCGGACAAGCTACGGAAGATAAGAAAACCAGATTGCAACTTACGGTCAAGAATGAGCGTGGCAGGGCACAAAGCATGGCTGCTCAAACGTGGTTCAGAAGTTCGGAGGGACGTATTTATAAAACTCAGAAATCTGTTGTTGTCCCTGCGGGAGGGGAAATTACCGTTGATGTTGTGGCGAATAAACCCGGCTATGAATATGTACTTTCTCAAGGAGCGAGGTTGGAAATTCCCGCTTTGGCTACGAGTCGTATTTACGGTGTGGTTGATGAAGTGAAAGAAACCGGAAGTACGGCGGGTACGGCATATGTTTCAGAGAAGGATCGAAAAAACGCTCAGGACGAACTTAAACGGATGCTCTCTCAAAAACTTTCCAAGCAAATACGTGACGAAGCGGAACGAAAAATTACGCTTCTGAATTCGGCCCAGATCTTTGAAGAGGTCTCATATCAGCGGTTGCCTGAAGCAGGCACTGAAACAAAGTCTTTCCGTCCCACCCTTGAAGCCAAAATCGGAATTCTTGCCTATGATGAGACCGAGCTTTTGGAGATGATTCGGGAGCATGTGGAAAGGCAAACTCCGGAAAACAAGCGTTTAACCGATAAGGTGAAATTGACGTTTTCGGAGCCTTTGAAAGGAGATCTTGAAGAAGGAATAACTGTACGAGCATTCGGAGAATATACCGCTCATACCCGGTTGGATCAGAACCGTGTTCGAGAAGATTTGACGATGAAATCTTTTCAAGAAGTGAGGGATTATATGCAACAGTTTTCCGGAGCCAAAGAAGTCAATGTTGAGTTGTCCCCCAAGGTTTGGCCGCGTATGCCCGTATTTAAACGTAATATAACCGTGGAAACCAAAGGAGTATGATTACCTGGCTTGGTATTATCATTCTTATAGGACTTACTGCGGGAGCGTTATGGTATCCGGAACAATGTACCAATCAATTGGAACGGATGGGGATAACGGTATTTTCCGGCAATCAAAGTCAACGTACTCGTCACATTCAGTTTCGTACGGGAGTATTAGTCGTTTTTGTTACCATTCTACTTATGATAATTGGTGGTCGACAAATACAGATTGGTATGGCAGGGGTTGTTTTGGGAATACTGTGTGTGTATTATTCTACAAAGATTGCGCGTATGTTTGGGGCTGATTTACCTTCTTTGGGAGGAATGGCTCCGAATACCGTAGTAAATGTTACGGGATTGGGATTGATCATGTTTGGTGTAGGATGGATGACAGGCATACTTCAGGACATTTTACGGGCGGTTATAGTTGTTTTTTCCTCGTAAATGCGTATAATACATTCTCCTTGCAAGAATAAGAGAGCTCTGATAATATAAAGATAATCTAAGTATAAGTAGAGAAATATATGTCGAGTATCCTACGAAAATTGACCGGTGCTACGGAGTTTGAAGATGAAGATGAAGATATTGAGGAGGAAGAAGATTTGCGAGAAAGCTTGAAAAGCAAATTCAACGATATGGACGATGATGACGAAGAGGACGAAGAACCGGAGCCGCCGCGAAAAGAGAAAACGCGTGCCAAAGAAAAAGAACCTGAGGAGGAGTCTTATATCGAAGAACGTCAGGCTCGGCATGCTCAACAAGATGACGAAGATGACGCCGAAGGAGTTCTTACCATTGATGTGTATCAGACCGAAAATGATATTGTTATCGTCTCTACGATTGCGGGTGTTACGTCAAATGATCTGGAGGTTTCCATCACCAATGATATGGTCACCATTAAAGGCGAGCGTCGAAATGTGGCGGATGTCCGAGATGATGATTATTTTTATCAGGAATGTTATTGGGGGTCGTTTTCCCGCTCGGTAATTTTGCCGATTGATGTAGATGCCGAAAATGCCAAAGCCGAACTTAAAGATGGTGTTTTGCAGGTCTTTTTGCCGAAGTCGGAAAAGGTGAAAAGCAAGCGAATTCCGATTAAGTAAAAGATTGGAAGGTATATTTTGACTGTATGCGGCGGAGCTTCCGTCGCTTTTTTCTTGACGTGAAAAAAAATACGCGGTATACTCTATGGTAACAGCCCGAGACCATCGGCGGGACCATGTCCGTAAGTGACCGATGCAGGTTCGAATAGAGAATATCGTGTTCAATATTCGGTAGCTTGTTGTGTCTCGGCTGGAGTGGTCGAGAATTTTTTAGTAATCGAATCGTATATGCCACTGACTAAATCGCAAAAGAAAGAGGTTGTCAAAGAATTGACCGATCTCGTTGGATCTCATGAAGGTGCGATTTTCGTTCGGTTTGGCGGTAGTGACGTAGAGACGGTTCGTTCCTTCCGGCGTACAATACGTGCCGAAGAGGGGACGTATAAAGTAGTGAAGAAAACTTTACTCGCCAAAGCCTTTCGGTTGAATGGTATGCATGGTGATCCTGTTTTGGAGCTTGATGGTAATCTTGGTGTGATTTTCGGACCTGATCCGGTTACCGCAGCCAAAACGGTTCATACGTTCGCAAAGAGTGTAGATACCATGGAACTTACCGGTGGTGTGCTTAACGACCGCTTTCTCTCTGCTGAGGAGGCGGAAGCTTTGGCCCAATTACCCTCACGCGAGCAATTGTACGCTCAGGTTTTGGGAACGCTTACCGCGCCTATGTCGGATATGATGTCCATTTTGAACGGAAACGCACGCAGCTTCGTACAGCTGTTGAGCTCATACCGTGACGCTCAAAGCGCATAAATAAGATAATTTTACCGTATGGCAGAAGAACAAGAAGCCACGCAACAAGAACAGGTAGAAGTACCGGAAAAATTCCAAGACATTGTGGAACGTGTAGAGCAGATGAGTGTGTTGGAACTCTCCGAACTTGTAAAAGTTCTTGAAGATCGACTTGGTGTCTCCGCAGCCGCTCCTGTCGCCGCCGCTCCTGCCGCCGCGGGAGGTGGAGAAGAAGCCGGTGGAGAAGAAGAAGCCGAACAGACCTCCTTTGATGTGGTGATCAATGATCCGGGAAGTTCTAAGATCCAAGTGGTTAAAGCTGTTAAAGCGGAAACCGGACTTGGACTCAAGGAAGCCAAAGAGATCGTGGACAATCCGCCCGGCACTGTCAAGGAAGGTGTGGACAAAGAGTCCGCGCAAGAATTGGTCAGCCAGTTGCAAGAACTTGGTGCCGATGTGGAGATGAAGTAAGACTTCATCATGAGAACTAGTTTCTCGGAGACAGAGGACATTTCCATTCGGGGGAGTGTTCTCTGCTTTTTTTGAGATGGCCTCTACATGTTTTCTAATTGACCCTGTGAGGAAAATTTGCTACATTACGGAGTGTAACGCATAGAATCGATATGTTGCAGAAAGGTCCGCTTACGTATCTCTTTGGACACAACAAGCTTAAATTGCTTCGGTTCTTTTTTTATAATCCCGATTCTTATATTTCCTTCAGAGAGATTGCGCGACGTACCAAAATCTCACAGAAGAAATTGGAAGAAGAGTTGAAAGAGGCGAAAAAGTATGAAGTAATTCTTGAAGACGAGGAAAATGGAGAAGCGGTATATACGTTAAATCGAGGTATCCCCGTTTTTGAAGGTCTGGAACGCGTGGTCTTTGAGTTGGGAGAACCGTTTTTCCGAGAAATGGCTGATAAAGTGGAGCGTGTGGGAGATGTTCAGGCGGTGATTTTGCAGGGTGTATTCGTAGAACGTTCTGAAGATCGTATTGATATGTGTTTGATCGTCGATAACGTAGACAAGAAAAAGTTAACCGCTTTTGTGCGGACTGTAGAAGCGGAACTTGGTACTGAAGTTCGGTATACGCTTATGTCCACGGATGAGTTTGTATATCGGCGAGAGATGTTTGATCGGTTTGTTTGGAACTTAATCGAGAATGGACAAAAGCGGGTTCTTTTTGATAGAATAGGGATCGAGGAAGAAAAAAACTCTTAGGGTGCTTTTCTTTCAAAAGAACGTATCTGCCGCGATAGCTCAGCTGGTAGAGCACGGGTCTGAAGAACCCGGATCGCGTAGGTTCAAGTCCTACTCGCGGCACCATTTTATGAGAATGTATCTTAAAAATCTTTTATCTTCTAGTAATATACTATATAGCAACGAAACTTTCTTTCCCTCGAAGTTTTTAAGTGACCGTTCGAATTTTGATAAAGAGTGAGATGCTCCGAAAGGGGGCGGAGGAATTCTCCTAAGTTTAAGATGACTTCTAGTGAGTAATGATATGTATATTCGGCACAGGCATACGGGAAAAGGAGGACGGTTGGATGTTATTCTTTCCCGTAAAGCTCCGGATTTCTCGCGTGAAGATATAAAGAGAGCAATTCGAGAAGGATTTGTAACGGTGAATTCCGATGTGGTTACCAAGCCGGGACGAACTATTTCGGACGGAGAATTTGTAGAAATGAACCTCATGAGGTTCAAAAAAAGTTTTTATCAGAACGCTGCCGGATATCAATCGGATATCGAGCAAATCACCCAACAGATTGATATTATTGCCGAATATCCTGACTTTCTTGTCGTCAACAAGCCCGCCGGACTTCTGGTACATCAGACGCATAATCCGCATGATATTTCTCTCGTGGATATTCTTACGAAATGGTACCCCGAAATGCATGGAGTGGGGGAGTCATTTACAGAGCAAAACCGGAGCGGGATTGTTCATAGAATTGATAAAGACACGAGCGGTCTGCTTGTTGTGGCACGTACGGAACATGGATACAGAAATCTCAAACAGCAATTCAAAAACCGGACAGTGAAAAAAGAGTACATGGCGATTGTGCGTGGTACGCTTTCCTCGGCTTTCGGACAGATTACCTATAACGTGGCACGGTCAAAGACAGACCACACCCGTCGGACAGTTGTAACCGAAGAAACGCCCAAACGGCAGTATTCGGGTACCCCGCGAAAGGCGCATACCGAATATGAAGTTGTAGCATACGGAACATGGCATACCATACCGGTAACTAATGTACGCGTCTGGCTTCATACCGGACGTACCCATCAGATCAGATTACATTTTAAAGCGATCGGTCATCCGTTGTTGGGGGATAAGATGTACGGGGGGAAATGGGAAAAATATGAGTCACCGGCGGTGCGTCAATTGCTTCATGCATCACGGTTGGCGTTCACCTATAACGGAGAAACATATGATTTTTCGGTTGATATTCCGGAGGAAATGAAGATTGTAGGAAGTGGATAGACAGTTGATATACGGTAGCGGGTACGGTTGTGTAAACAGTAGCAAGTAGTGAGTAGCAGGTAGCAAGTAATTAGAATTTGGTATTTTGAATTTAGAGCCCATCTCAAAATTATTGAAGGTGGAAGTCTATGAAGGCGACAGAGACGTATTCACTGGCATTTAATGCCTACGGCCTACCATACCCAAAATTCGTTCATACGCTCTGTCGCCTTCATATGGGTATAATAGAGGGGATGAAAGAATATTTTTGAGATGGCTTCTAGAAATGGTTCTAAAGAACATCTAAATCTCGGAGGACACGTTCATACGTGTTGAGGATTTCTTCGGCATCCGAGAGAGCAATATGGTATTCGGAACTGTGGACGATTTCGTTGCGAACTTTATGAACGTACCACAGTTGTTCCAGACGAGGAAAGGTTTCTTGATCAAGCTGTTTGAGACGCTCTCCCATGGAACTCCCCTCATATCCCCGATCTTTGAGAACATTGTCGACCAATTTGTCCGCTTCGATGATTGCCAGTTGGTAATGCCCTTCGTCTTCTGTGGTAAGTCGATTGCGAATTTCTTCCCATCGTTTGGTCGTGGCACTTTTGGTTTCGGGCGCTGCCGTACTGCTATCAGAGCGGGATTGGGGTGGTAAATAAAAAGAGTTCATTTGGCGTCGGTCTTCCAGAAATGATGAGTTACGCAATAACCAAATGATTCCCCCGATAAGCGCAAGGGAGAATACGGCAGAAATCAGTTTTGCCGCTACAACAAGAACGACAAAAATAGATCGAAGTTCACTGACGAATGTATCTATCCCAGACATGGCCGAGTGTTAAGAGTGTCTGTTCATCAAAGTGATTCCCAATCAGTTGAAAACCGATGGGAAGTGTACTGTCATTCGGATTGGCGGGGATGGACAGAGCCGGGTTTCCCGACAAATTTACGGCGACAGTGAAAATGTCTTCCAAATACATGGAAAGGGGGTCCGCTTTTGATCCGGCTTGGAAGGCGGTGTGCGGGGTGGTAGGGGTCAGGATGACATCTACATCTTTAAATGCGTTTGTAAAGTCCTTACGAACATGTGTCTGCATATGTCGAGCTTGGGCGTAATAAGCATCATAATACCCACCGGAAAGAACATAGGTGCCGAGCATGATACGTCGCTTCACTTCTTCTCCGAACCCGGAAGCTCGGGATTTGGTATAAATTTCTTGCAAAGAAGATGCTTCTTCAAATCGGGATTGACCGTAGCGAATTCCGTCGTAACGAGCCAGATTGCTGCTTACTTCCGCCGGCATGAGAACATAGTAGGCGGGAATGGCGTATTCGGTTGTTGAAAGAGAGATATCTTTAATGACCGTATTCATCTCGCCGAACGATTCGATGACTGATTCCAAAGCCGCTTGTACTTCCGAACTTAGTCCGTCGCCAAAGTATTCCTGCGGAATTCCGATGCGTAGCCCTGCGATATCACCGTTTTGTATTTCGTCAATATTCAGTTCTTGTCGAGAAGATAGAGAGGTCGAAGTAGCATCCAATGTATCAGCGCCTTCAATTCCTTGGAGAACATAGGCGGCATCGAGACTGGTATGCGTGAGGGGTCCGATCTGGTCAAGCGAAGAAGCCATGGCAACCAGGCCGGAACGTGAAACACGTCCGTAAGTGGGTTTAAGACCGGTTACTCCACAGAACGCGGCCGGTTGGCGAATGGAACCACCGGTATCCGATCCTAAAGAAGCGGGACACATGTCGGCGGCGACACTTGCGGCCGAACCTCCCGAAGAACCGCCCGGAACTCGAGATGTGTCTGCCGGATTACGGGTTTCTTGGAAGGCGGAATTTTCCGTGGAAGATCCCATTGCAAATTCGTCCAGATTGGTCTTACCGACAATCAGAGCGCCGGCTTGTTTGAGGTTATGAATAACCGTGGCGTCATATACCGCTGTGTAAGAGGAAAGGATTTGAGACCCGGCGGTTGTAGGTTTATCTTTTACAAGAATGGCATCTTTAACGCTTACGGGAATACCTTCCAAAAGACCGAATGGTTCATTGCGATCTTGTTTGGTATCGAGATCTTTTGCATGAGCGCGCATGTCATCTTCAAATACTGAAAGAAACGCCTGAACTGTCTCGTCTTGGGAATCAATTTGAGAGATAGTCTTCTCGACCACTTCACTGGGACGAAGCGTTTTTTGGGTATATCCTTCGTGAAGTTCGGCAATCGTAGGCATATTTATTTGGTTAACACGGCTTGTACCTGTATGTATCGGTTCTCGGAGCGTGGAGCTTGCTTCAAGATGGCGTCGGCGACATCCTCCTCAAATACTGACTGTGCTGTATCAGCTCGTAATTGATAAGTACGATTTTCTGAAATATCTACTTGAGGTATATCTTGTCCGCTGTAATTCTCCAGAGAACGCACATAAGCCAAAATATCGGCAAATTCTTGGGCAAATTGTTCCAAATGGCTGTCCGAAAGCGTGATGGCAGCGAGTGTGGCTAAGTTTTGAATTTCGTCGCGATTCATAAAGAGTTATGTTTGGTTACAATCTGGTGTTTAGCATATCATAGGAGGGTGGTATGTGTCATTAGGGTATGGTATGAGAGAGAAGCCGGAATTTAGAAGCCAGAAGCCTGAAGGGGGAAGTCAGGAATGTCTGGATATACAGTAGCGGGTACGGTGGATACACGGTAGATATATGGTTGTGGATAATAGTAGAAGTCATCTCAAAATTCACATAACCAAAATGTATCGAGGCTAACGGATCATATGAAGGAACCCGGGTAGGGAGTGGCTAGGCATGTGCACTGAATATGAGCCGTTAGCCGAGATCATATTCGTATATTATAGTAATCGAAAGAATATTTTTGAGATGGCCTCTAGTATCTGGAATTGAAGGGAGAAGTTGGAAGTGAGCATTGTGATATACAGTTGTTTGAGGCGTATTTCGTAGATTGTATATCGTATCTCGGATGAAAAGTGAAACAGACTGTGTCCTCCTCTGTTTAAAGGTTATATATTCGTCCGAACATCCTTTAAACGTCGACATGGCAGCCCTACGAAAATTGAGAGACGGAGTACCCGTTCGTGAAGGTCGCGGCGTCCATAAATTGCTTGCCTGCCGGTTTGAGCGAGCCAACCTGAATCTCTCCCGCACCGGTGCCGACGCGAAGGCTATCTTTGTCCGGTGTTACCTCACCCGGAGAAAGAGAAGAGTCAGAGCGCTCAAATGTCAGGTTATCTAACACGATCTTTTGGTCATTCATAAAAGTGAATACTCCGGGCCATTGGTTGAGAGCGCGGTATTGGTTATAAATGGACTCGGCGGACTGAGTCCAATCAATTTGTCCGTCCGTTTTATGTAAAAAGCGAGAGAACGTTGCCTCGTTGTGGTTCTGAGGTGTTAATTCGGAGTTCCCTGAAACATAGGCGGGAAGGTGATTGAGAAGAAGCTTGGCTGAAAGCGATGCGAGGCGCGGCTCCAGATCAGTAATCGTTTCTGTCGGAGATATGGTCAAAGATTTTTGAGCGAGTATTGGTCCGTGATCCATTTTCGTATCCATTTCGATAAGCGTCACACCTGTTTCGGCATCGCCGTTCCAAAGGCTGAATGTGATTGGTGCGGGACCGCGATATTGGGGAAGGAGAGAAGGGTGAACATTCACAACACGGTAATCAAGGGCTTTCAAAAGATCCGCGGACAAAATACTGCCGTAGGCGGCAACTACGACTACGTCAAAACTGAGAGAGGGTATGGTCTGAATAACCTCTGCGCGGTTGATATTTTCCGGCGTATAGACGGGGATTTTATTGGTTGTGCCGTAGGCTTTGACCGGAGACGGTGTGAGAATCTGTTTTCTGCCCACGGGTTTATCCGGAGTGGTTACCAGTCCGACAAGATCGGTATGATCGGATCGGTCCAGTTCGGTGACAATCTGTTCGGCAAAGAGGGGGGTTCCGAAAAAAAGAACACGGATAGGCATAAAGAAAGGTATTAGATGGTATTTCAAAAGTATTCTTACAGATCCTCGATATACTTATCTCTTTAAAATGTATCTCAGAAGTTTGTCATTTCCTAGAGCCCATCTCAAAATTATTAAAGCTGGAAGTATATGAAGGCAATAGAGACGTATTCACTGGCATTTAATGCCTACGGCCCACCATACCCAAAATTCGTTCATACGCTCTATTGCCTTCATATAGGATTTATAGGACTTGAAAGAATATTTTTGAGATGCCCTCTATAAATATGCTATATATCGACGAAATCTCCTTTTACTCTTCGGTTTTGGGCGGGGTGAGATAAGACATGGCATGCGAAGAATCTCCGGCACCGCGATGCAGTTTATCTCTAAAAAGAATCCCATTGATATGATCCACTTCGTGTTGCAAAATTCGGGCGAACATTCCTTCCGCCGTTGCCTCGATTACAGAACCGTCTTCGCGTTCGCCCTGAAAGTGTACTCGATTGGGACGCATCACTTGTCCGAAATAGTCCGGAAGACTGAGGCAGCCTTCCTCGAACAAACTTTGATCCGTGCTTTTCCAAAGAATCTCGGGGTTGATAAGAAGATAATTCTCATTGACTTCGCATTCCTCAAAGCCCGTCTCCGTATACAGATCGGCCGGTACGTTGATGAGAATCATACGTACGGTTTCTCCCACTTGCGGAGCGGCCAGTCCCATACCGCCTTTCGGTTTGACGGTTGCTTTCATGTCACGAGCAAGCTTTTTAATGGATCGCGTTCGTTTTCGAATGGGAGAAGATTGTGTTCGTAAAATGGGGTTATCACTACCGGTTTCCAATGTTCGAACCATGGCTTTACATTACCTCTTCTTAAGAGGATTATAACACATCTTCGGGGTTGATATCAATCTGTTGTCCGCGCTCCAAAATTCCTAACAGACGTCGTTTAATTCCCTCAGCATCGGTCGGATTAACTAAGAGAAGGAGACTGACCTGAAACTGGCCACGTCGTCGTACGCTCTCGATCGGTCCCAGCGGTGTGAGGCTGATATCTGAAAGTACGGATTTGGTTCGACGCGCTTGATCCCAGGCTTTGGCTCGTTTGCGATGCAAAGAGTGGATGGCGATCAGTTCTCCGAAAGGAGGGTAGCCGAATGTTTGTCGTTCTTCTCGTTCTGTCTCGTAGAGAGTGGCAATGTTTCCCGCTTGTAAGGCCGGAAGTGGAGAGGAGGTCTGTTCTTCGGGAGGGTTGGGATCCCAACTTTGGATATAGGTATAGCGGCTTTGAGTTATGAGGCGCGTGAAGGTTTGAAGCGTATCTTCTTTGGCCGTAAATTGAGGAAACCGAAACGAAAGATCTCCTTCTCGGATAATGGTAAGAGGTGGATTCGAGAGGGGGAGAGCAAAGAATTTCGTGACCATCTGGGTAGCTACGAGGATATGGACGTCGCTGTGTTGCCATCGTTCGAAGAGATCTTTTTGTGTTTCAAATTCGGGAGTGTAATCGGTGTCGAGAATCCCCACCGTGAATTCGGGAAATTTCTCCTGAATCATGCTTGCCACCCGTTCGGTCCCCGCTCCCGCAAACGTAAGATCAGTGGACTGACATTCCGGACAGGTATCTTTGGGTTTGAATTTTCGGGTACATTTGTGACATACGAAAATACGCGTAATATCCGTACCTGCTACATGGAAGGCGTGTTCGACAAGAAGACTGTCGCAATGAGGACAGGTAAAGCGGAATCCGCAGCTTTGACACACAATAAATGGGGAATGCCCGCGTCGGTTTGAAAGTATAAGGGTGGGGACATTCGCGGAAACAGCCTGCAGTCCTTTGGCGGATACGAACGGAATACCTCCGTGAATACGTTCGTTGGCGAGATTGAGAGTTTCGGTTTGGGCCGGCAATTTCGGATAGTCAGGCGCGCAAATTCCGTGGGTTTCTAACAGGTGGTTCACTTTCAAACTGGGTAAGAATGTGGAGAACAGGAGGCGAGATCCGTGAGAAAGAGCTAGTCGGTATGCGATATCCACGGTATGGTATCGGGGGTACATATCAAAAGAATAGTAACTCCCGGAGGATTCGTCTTCTATGATAACGGTATGAAGATTATGAAACGGAAGAAATAACGCCGCGCGCGTTCCGAGAATAAGGGATCGATCGCCGGTTCTAATCGCCGTCCATTCTGTGCGAAAAGCGCGGGTGGAAAGAGAAGAGGTTATTACACTGAGAGTGGTATTCGAGAAACATTCTGTGAGGTGGGTTTGGTAATATTCCAGAGCAGGGAGCGAGGGGATAAGTAATAAGATTTGGCCTTCATGTGAGGTTATACTTTTTAAAAGATCCAAGAGTCGGGAAGGACGGTGCGCGTCCGTTTCACTAAGGATACCCATTTCAAAAGACGGGCGGTTTTGAGAAGGTCCGGGAGTGAGTTCCGGTTTTTGAAGTTGGGGAGGTAATCGTTTTAAGCCACTGTGAATTCTTGGGAGAAATGATTTGAGAAGCATTCCCAAGGAAAACGCGTAGTAGGTACTCATCCATTCCGCTACATGTAATTGGTGTTCGGAAAGGAGCGGCTCTGAAAAGAACACCTCCTCGATCTGTTTCAAAGAGAACGTCGAATCTTTCCGCAAGTACATCTTT
The DNA here is from genome assembly GCA_018609785.1 of Minisyncoccota bacterium. Lineage (GTDB taxonomy): Bacteria > Patescibacteriota > Minisyncoccia > SW-4-49-11 > SW-4-49-11 > SW-4-49-11. The sequence goes on from JAHEOE010000071.1 coordinate 21,376, forward strand.
GCTTCTTGTACGGACTGACTTGAAAGCACAACACCGAGATGGGACGTGTTTCTTACCGAAATACGGACCACGCCCCCGCGAGGAATATGGTCGGTATGGTAGTACGTGAGAGAGTGAGTGAGTGTAGAGGGGAGGCGTAAAAGCGGGGCGACTTGAAGTATATACATAAGTATATTATAATCGATACATAATAGATAAATAAAGGATAGGTTGTGTTGAATAGCGTTCCGGAAAGATATCCGGACGCTATTCATTTCCTGTCCGGAAAGATAATATATCACATATGGCCAGTCGACAGATTACTCCCAAAGGACTTCAAGAATTAAAACAGGAATTGGAAGATCTTAAAAGTCGTAAGGGAGAAATTGCCGAGAAAATTAAATACGCCAAGGAACAAGGTGATCTCAAAGAAAACAGTGAGTATCAGGAGGCGCTTAATGATATGCAGTTTAATGAGCGACGGGTTGCCGAATTGGAAGATATGATTCGTAATTCCGAGGTGGTTGAACACACCGAAAAGTCCAATTACGTGACCTTGGGGTCTCGCATTAAGGTCAAAGGAGCTGTTGGTGAGCGTGAGTTTCGTATCGTCGGCGCGTCCGAAGCCGACCCTACGGAAGGAAAAATTTCCAATGAGTCTCCTTTGGGCAGTGCCTTTATGCATCGTAAAGCCGGTGAAGAGTTTGAGGTGGAGACACCGGGCGGAAAGAGTACGTACACCATTCTGGAGATTTTAGAATAAATTGGTAGGTGAAAAATGTGGAATTCATATCAAAAATACGTTTTCATATAGCACTGAACCCTCACTTTTCTGAGAATAAAAAGCAGGATGTGTCCTCCTCTTTTTAAAGATTACATATTCGTCCGAGTATCCTTTAAACGTCGGCATGGCAGAATATACGTTAAGCCCTTTTTATCCGAGATACGATATACGAACTACCATTCAAAACAGTATATCAATTGTATCCGCTACAGTATATCCACCGTATCCACAACTGTATATCACAATGCTCATTTCTAACTTCTTCCTTCAGGCTTTTGACTTCTAAATTCCGACTTCTCTTTCATAGATTCCAGATACCAAATTCCAATCACTTGCTACCTGCTACTCACTACTTGCTACTGTTTACGCAACCGTATATCTTTCAAAGACCAATCATCATTTATGGACTCTGATTCTTGCGGTGTGATATGCTGAGGCAAAAGAGTTAAGACATTCGGATATATGGATGAGACGCGTACATGGTACGTAACCACTCCTATTTATTACGTCAATGATAAGCCTCATATCGGGCACTTTTACACGACCATAGTGGGAGATGTGGTAGCTCGGTATGCGCGAAAGCGGAATGTGGATACGTTTTTTTTAACGGGAACGGATGAACATGGGGACAAAGTTGCCGGTAAAGCGCGCGAATCCGGATATGAGCCTCAACAGTTTGTGGACGCAAACGCTCGTCAGTTTATGGAAGCCTGGGAGACTTTGGATATCTCTTACGACTATTTTATTCGGACCACTGATACGACGCACGAACGGTTTGTGCAATGGTTTCTTGAGTGTTTGAAAGAAAACGGCGCGCTTTATGAATCCGATTATGAGGGACTTTACTGTGTTGGAGCGGAATCGTTTGTCACACAAAGCGACTTGCGAGAAGGAGGCTTATGTCCGGATCATGATGAGGAACCTCAGGTGTTGAAAGAACGAAGTTGGTTTTTCTCTTTGTCTCAGTACAAGGACAGAGTGTATGAGTTGGTGAAGAATGATCACATTCTGGTGATCCCTGAGACACGGAAGAATGAGACCTTGGAACTTCTCAAAAATCCGGAAATGGGGGATATGGCCATTACTCGAGATCGGGTGGAGTGGGGAGTGCAAGCGCCGTTTGACACCCAGCAAACTGTGTATGTCTGGATTGATGCGCTTCTTAACTATATGTCCGGTCCCGTTATTGCATATGACATTCCCTTTGAGGGACGAGACGCGCGTGAAGTTCTTAACGACGTGGCTCATGTCTGGCCGCCGGATGTGCAAACATTGGGCAAAGATATTCTTAAGTTTCATACCGTTCTGTGGCCGGCTATGCTTCTGGCATTGGGGTGTCGAGAAGAAGAACTTCCTCAGACCTTTTTGATTAACGGCTTTTTGATTTCCGATGGAGAAAAGATGAGTAAAAGCAGAGGAAATGTAATCGATCCGTTGGAGATACATCGGACGTATTCTGACCTATTGGGGAGCGAACGCGGCTCGGAAGTGTTACGATACTTCCTGCTTGAAGAATTTGCGTTTGGGACGGATGGAGATATAACACCTCAAAAATTGGAAGATCGGTATACCCAGCATCTTGTAAATGGTGTCGGAAATACCACTCGTCGGGTGACAAGTATGGCTCGTAAATATGATTTGGAGATTGACCGGGTATCATATCAAAAGCTTTCCAATACTTTGCGGGACACATATTACGGATACATGGAAGAGTATGAATTTCAATCCGCGATCCGATACTTGGGACATTGTCTGGAGGAAATTGATCGCGGTATAGAGACTGTCAAGCCATGGGAATTGAATAAATCGGGAGATAAAAAAACACTCGTAAAGGAGATGTCCAAATGGTATGCGACACTGCATTTCATTGCCGATGCGCTTATGCCGATCATGCCACAAAGCGCGCGGTTGCTTCGTGAGCAATTAGATGGTTCGGATCTTTTGTTATTTCCCAAAATAGAACGCTAACAGACAGAACATGTCTCTTATTGAATCATTAACGTTGGTGCTTACCGGTGGCTGGGAAATTCTCAAGGTTGTCGCCGAACTTTGGTGGATATGGATTCCGATATTACTTACGTTGGTGTTTATCAATTTATGGGAAGAATACGTAATAGAGCGTTATATTATCAACAATTGGGAGTGGGTAACGCTAGAAGTGGCTTTACAGCCGGAAGTGGAAAAGAGCCAGAGAGCTATGGAACAGGTGATTACTGCTATGCACGGAGCTTTTTCTTCAATTGATCTGTGGCAGCATTGGTGGGACGGAGAAATTCCCGAGCACTTTGGTCTGGAAATTGTTAGCAGAGGAGGAGATGTTCATTTTATTATTCATACGTTACGCGATAACTTGGATTTGGTAAAAAGCGCGGTGTATAGTCAGTTTCCGGATGTGGAAATCTTTGAGATCGAGGATTACAGTAAAGAATACACCCATGAAGATCTGGAGCGTACGTATGATCTTTGGGGGACGGATTTTACGTTGGCCAAACAGGAGTCTTACCCCATTCGCACCTATCCGGAGTTTTCCGAAAAAGAAGCTCCCGGCGTAGAAGTTGATCCGTTGGGACAGATTACGGAAGGCATGGCTTCTCTCGGACCCGGGGAAGAGTTGTGGTTGCAAATCCCCATTCGTCCTTCCGATGATTCTTGGACGAAGAAAGGGCAAGAGGAAATTGATAGTATTTTGGGGTCTACCGATACCGATGAACAGGGGAACACTTCAGCGGTTCAACGTCTGACTCCGGGGCAGACCGAGCAGATTAAAGGAATCGAACGTAAAATTGCGAAAGTGGGGTTTCAGTGTAAATTACGGTTGGTGTACTTAGCTGAAATCGATAAAATGAATAAGTCTCATATCAGTCCCATTGCGGGAGGAATAGATCAGTTCGGAGATAACACTTTGAATGGGTTCAAACCGGACTCGGCCACAAAGACATCGGTTGATTTATGGCGTAAACAGAATGTGATTCGGCGTTTTCGCAAGCATATCATGCTTAATAATTATCAAAAGCGAAAGTTAAATAATAATACGTTTCACCTTAACGCAGAGGAATTGGCTACGATTTTCCACTTTCCCGGAGAACACGTAACCACAACCGCACTTCATCGAGTACAGTCCAAGAAAACCAGTCCGCCTTCGAGCTTACCCGGTATGGAGGAGTAGAATGCAACTCAAATGTTCTAGAGTCCATCTCAAAAATATTCTTTCGGAATATCTATCATACGCATACGCATATGAAGACGACAGAGCGTATGAACGAATTTTGGGTATGGTAGGCCGTAGGCATTAAATGCCAGTGAATACGTCTCTGTCGCCTTCATATACTTCCACCTTCAATATTTTTGAGATGACCTCTACATTCGTATATTCATTACCTATTATCTCGTGATATAATATACGTATATGGCAGTGGACAATCATCCGGATGACGAATTAACCGTCATTGGAAGAACCAATTTTCATAACGCAAACAAAAAATTCGGGATCAAACTCGATGACCGGAGGCGGCATATGTATCTGATGGGGAAGACCGGTATGGGGAAAACGTCTCTTCTGTTGAATATGGCCGTTTCCGATATTCAAAAAGGACATGGCATGGCGTTTGTCGACCCGCACGGAGACGTATCCGAACGTTTACTGCATTATATCCCCGAAAGTCGGCTGGATGACGTCATTTATTTTAATCCCGCGGATCTTGAATATCCTATTGGCTTCAATCCCTTGGATAAAGTTGATTTCTCTCAACGACATATTGTTACGGACGGATTGATCGGGGTGTTTCAAAAAATTTGGGCGGACTCGTGGGGACCGCGTTTGGCCTATATTTTGCGTAACTGTATTTTAACCCTCCTCGAATATCCGGATACCACATTGCTGGATATTATGCGTATTCTCGTTGATAAGAATTGGCGTACGCAGGTGGTTCGTCATATTGAGGACCCGGTAGTCAAATCTTTTTGGGTTAATGAGTTTAATAACTACACCGAGCAGATGATGCGGGAAGCGATTTCTCCCATTCAGAACAAGGTCGGACAGTTTACCTCTTCCCCGTTGATCCGTAACATTATTGGCCAAAAAGAGTCCACGATTGATCTGAGAGAAATCATGGACAATCGTAAAATTTTGCTCTTGAACCTTTCAAAAGGAGCTATCGGAGAAGGAGGGTCCCAGTTGATCGGCGCTATGATGATTACCAAAATGCAGTTGGCCGCCATGAGCAGGGTCGAGATTCCGGAAAAAGAACGTCGGGATTTCTTTGCTTATATCGACGAGTTCCAAAACTTTTCAACCGATTCCTTTGCCGAAATTCTTTCCGAGGCTCGTAAGTACCGGTTGGGACTTATCTTGGCGCATCAGTATATCCATCAGTTATCTGAAAATGTACAGGCGGCGGTCTTCGGGAACGTTGGTACGACCATTCTTTTCCGTGTGGGCGGACACGACTCCGAAGTTATGGAAAAGGAATTCGGACCGCGATTAACCGCTCAAGATTTAGTCAATTTGCCGAAGTGGAAAATTTACGTCAAACTCATGATTGATGGGGCGACAAGCCAACCCTTCAGCGCCAATACCATCCCCGATCCCGAACCGCCGGAGTTGGATCTGAGCGAGCAGGTGATTGAGATCTCGCGTAAGCGATATGGAATCCACAGAGACTATGTAGGCATGGCCAAAGCCGATCAAGAACAGCAAGAACAAGAAGCAGAGGCTGAGAAAAAGAAAAATACGCAAAATCAGGAAAAAAGAGCATCGGACTCTCAAGAACCTTCGTCAAAAAATCGACATTCAAAGAATCAAGCTTCAGAAAGGAATACGGACAGGCAATCTCAAAAGAAAGATTCGCGACATAAGAATAACGCGCAGTCTTCTCAATCACAACGGAAATCAAAATCAGAAGAAAAGCGGTCCGGAAGTACACAGAGTTCGGCACGGTCAAATAGATCTCAAAGCAATCGTGAACAAACGGACAGCTCAGACTTGTCATCAAACCCTTCCGCTCATACAGGGAAGGCGGAGCAGTCAAAATCAGCAGAACCTCAAAAAGATAAAGAAAAAGAATCTCTATCAAACGAACAACCGTCACAAGCAGAGCCTGCTCAATCTCAGACAGAACAGGCCCCAACGAATGACCAAGAATCTGACGAACATACACAAGGATCCGAGATAACGCAAACCGAATCTACAGGAGAGTCGGAACATAGTTCCGAAAGGGGAGGAAAAACCGAGGAAACCTCTTCTCAAGAGGAAATTTATAACCCTATTCTAGCTAAAAAACTGAAGGAACGTTATGCCAGGAGTACTACGCCTCTTGGGGAAACGGAGTATCTTTTAAAGGCGCATATTCAGGACCAAATCAATGAACCGCCCGAAGAACGGCTGAGCTTTGAAGAACTTTTGCATCAGTTGGTATTGGAGGTGAAATCTGATTTTGAGGTAACCGATTTGCCTTCTTCTGAGGAAATGGAGGAACGAAAAATTGCGGCCTCGGGAGAAGAGAACGAAGAAAAGCAGTCGCAACCGGAAAAACCGGAGAAAGAAGAACCTTCTGAAGGTGCGGATGATACCGAAGCTTCCGAGCCAGTCTCTCAAGAACAGGATACAGAAGAAGATAAGACAAGCTCCGGGACCCAGGAGCCCCCTTCTGATCAGAAATCCTCATCCGAATCAATTCCCGAAAATCCGGAAGAACAGATACGTCAGTCTGAACCGGAACAATCGGATTCCCCGTCGGAAATGGACGTGGATATTGATATAGATTTGGAAAAGGAAAGTGAAGAAGCCGGTTCAGAGTCAATTGAATCGCCGGAAGGGGGTTCTCAAGAGCAAGAATCTTCATCCTCTTTAGAAGAGAGTATTAGTTCTTCCCTTGATGATGTGCTTTCGGAAATTGAAAATTCTGAGAATTCCTCTGAGGAGCAACCTTCTTCTCGACAGAAGGGACGGGGAAAACGAATTCAACCGGGGCAAGTCGTGAAATTTCGCAAGTGAATACTATGATTTATCCTTTTTGACGAGCGTCCCCAGATGCCGTATAATGGGAGCGAATCAACTTCCTCGATATGGAACATGTTAAACCCGATGTAGAAGCATTTGCCAAAATTAAAGTTATTGGTGTCGGCGGTGGCGGCTCAAATGCCGTTCAGCGTATGATTGATATGGGAATCGAGGGAGTGGACTTTCTTTCCATTAACACTGACGCGCAAGACCTCCATCATTCGCAAGCGACTCAGAAGGTTCATCTCGGGAAAAATTTAACTCGCGGATTGGGAGCGGGAATGGACCCCGATATCGGACGTAAAGCTTCGGAAGAGAGTAAAGAGGAAATTTATCAGGCCGTTTCCGGAGCGCACATGGTGTTCATTACGTGCGGGCTTGGAGGAGGAACCGGTTCGGGAGCGTCTCCCATAATTGCGGAAGCAGCCCGTGAGGCCGGAGCGTTGACCGTAGCCGTAGTCACCAAGCCGTTTACGTTTGAGGGAATTCAACGGAAAAAAATTGCTGAAGATTCTTATCAGCGTCTGAAAAAGCACGTAGATACTATAATCACCATTCCCAACGATAAAATTCTGAATATTGTGGATCAGAACACGCCCATAACAGAGGCGTTTGCGATTGTGGATGATGTTCTTCGTCAGGGAGTCCAAGGTATTTCCGATCTGATTACCACACCCGGGCTTGTGAATGTGGACTTTGCCGATGTGAATGCGGTTATGAGTAATGCCGGTTCGGCTCTGATGGGGATTGGCTCTGCGAAAGGGGAAGGTCGAGCTACGTCCGCAGCCCGTATGGCCATTAACAGCCCGCTTTTGGATTTGGCCATTGAAGGCGCGCGTGGAGTGTTGTTTAATATCAGTGGCGGTTCCGATCTTTCCATGGCGGAAATGAACGAAGCCGCCAATGTAATTACCGAGTCGATTGATGAAGATGCGAAGGTGATTTTTGGAACCGTGGTTGATGACTCGCTTGAAGAAGGAGAATTAAGAGTGACCGTCATTGCTACCGGTTTTGATCAACCGGAACCTATTCAGCCCGCTAAGAAAGTACGCGCGTTTGATGAAGAGCAAACCGATGACTCTGAAGAAGATGCTGAGCAAGGCGCGACCGATCCGTTGGCAGACGAAGACGACGAATCCGAGTCCAAATCGGAATCTGCGGCGGAAAATGAACAAACGGTTGAAGAGAATCATGCAGAATCTTCCGAGGAACAAACGGATCGGAAAAAAGACAGTGTCGAGGCTGAAGAAGATTACGATGTTCCCGCTTTTATTCGGAATAAATTAAAGTAACCACTGACCCAGTCGTCTAGCCCGGTCCAGGACATCACCCTCTCACGGTGAAAACCGGGGTTCGAATCCCCGCTGGGTCACAAGTCATAAAGAGTAAACATTTTGTATCCCAAGTGACATAATATACAATAAATAGATAACTAAGATAAAAAATATGAATTTTTGGCACAAATCTCCTTCGAATGATGAAACTGAAGGCAATACCCCCTCTTTGGCTTCTTCTGAAAATATAACGTCTTTCAACGAGGTCATTACCGTGCCGAAACAAGCGCAACAGGTATGGAAGTCTTCTCAACCTCTTTCTCGTTTGCGTGATCAATGGGAAGGTCATGTGCACCAGACGAATGGAGAATATAAACTTGTGACCTCTGAAGAAGAGCCGAATGCGCATTTGACTACG
>JAHEOE010000072.1 GCA_018609785.1 Minisyncoccota bacterium
ATCCACGTGCAGTATGAGCTGAAATGGTGGGGAGTCGTTATCCACGGACCAAGTGAGAAAGCACTCGAGGCTGAAACAAGGGATCGAGTCCGCTGCCTCATGGCAAGAGCTCACGGCGTTCCTCGCCGCGACGTTCACTTCGGCCTCGAGCTAGAGCACCAAGAAATCTATCACTACAATCCTCAAACCCAAACTTGGACCTATGAGCATCCTTCGCTTAAACGATAACGCTTTTTATCCCGAGGACGAAGGCATCGATGGGAGAAGCCAGAAACTCCACGGGAGGAAAGAAGTTCTCCTCGAACACCTTGCAACGCTCATCTATGCCGAGGACTTCACGCGAGCAAAAGAGTTCGTGGAAACGCTCATCGAGGACAACAAGCTCCAAGTCAAAACTGAGCGGAACACCCACCCCTCCGGCGCGTGTAACCAGTAGCTAGAAACCACCAACCAAACTCGCTCCCGCTATGGACATCACACTCTTTATTTCCGAGAACGGCGATTGGTTCGATATCAAGTTCCAGAACGTGACGCTAAAGGGAGGCTCTCCGATGCGACCCAATTGGGGCGGCCTCCCCGACCCGGCGGAACCTCCCGTTGTGGATTTCTCCAGCGCGGAGATCGTTGACTCCAACCTGCCGGAGCAAGAACGTCCCGATGCCATAAAGGTTTTCGAGCGCAACGACACAGAAATTGTGGATCGTTTGCGAGAAAAAGCCGGGGAGCGCCAACGGCGGAGATGAGCTTTGGCTATTTTCACGGCTTAAATAGGCTTCCTTGAAGAACCTATAAAGAACTACTCAGAACCCGAGCGGAGCTTGAAACTTCGCGGGCTAGTTCGCATACTAACAATTGCGTTGTTGGGAAGAAACGACGCGTTAACCCTAACTTTTTTCTTGAAAATCCAGCCCACAAAAGACCATGGAAGACCTTCAGACCGAAGCAACTCAGACCGCAGCCGAGGAAGGGAGTCCGGAGGACAACGACGACGAACAGTTCACCGGCATCGCTCAGGCGAAGACCAAGATGCCCGAGCACCAGAACGCCGATGAGGAAGGAGTTGTCCGAGTTTCCGTCCCCTTCGACGCCGGAGAGACGCTTGACGAAGCGGTGGAGAAGTGGGGAGAGGAGCTTGTCCTTGAGTACTTCCAGAGCCTCTTCAAGCGCAAGCTCCAGAACAAGATGCGTCGGGAGCTGAAGGACGGCGTGTCGGTCGAGATCATCGAGGAGGATTACAGCCCCGATAGCTACGACCCGACGACCTCTTCGCGCGGTCGGAGCACCGATCCGCTCAAGGAGATCCAGAAGAACCTCAACAAGCTCGACGACGAGCAGAAGGCGGAGCTGCGCGAGCAGTTCGACCTCTAAGCCAGAAAGCTGTGGCGGTGAAGGAGCTGGGAGTGGGAGGCCCTCAAGCCTCCCCTCCTGGCTTTTTGTTTTTCTTCTCCAAAACGTACCCTAGCGCCTATGAGAGACCTCGTTGGAGGAACCTTGATTTTCCTCATAACCCTCGTTCCGATTTCGCTCCTTTACGCCTCATTCACTTCGGGCCAAAGGTTCTTAGACCTAAGCGCCGGAGCACAGACTGGATGGCATTTCCTCTTCGCCTTCCTCACTGCCTACTGGCTCATTCTCTGCGTTCTTGTATGGCAATACGTTGACGAACTTCTTTCTCAGCGATGAGAACAAAACGCGCTTGGACAACAAAACAGGGCAAGAGGCTCGTGCCCGAGGAAATGTCCACTACGCATCTTTGGAATAGCTTGAGAGTGTTAGAGCTAGGTGGTCAAGAGCTTCTCGCGGATATGAAAAAGGCAACGGAGCGTCCAGGGCTTGTAGAGGAGCTTCTTCTCCTAAGAGATCGCGCCGTTTTTGCGATGGAGATGCGCGAGGAAATGCTCAGGGAGCTTTCCAAACGCCCGAGCGTGGAGGACATAAACGCACTCGTTACCTATAAACGCGTCTTTTCTCCCCTCACAGGACAGAAGCCAGCGCGATGACCAGATACCTAATCTTCGAGGGCCAAAAATACTATCCTGCCAGAGGAACAGAGGATCTTGAGTCTATATACGAAGACTTTCCTGAGGCGCGAGCCTTTTACGAAGAGGTAAAGAAGGACCTAAAGATCCTCCACTGGTGTCAACTCTACGATGTTTACAAAGACGAAATCCTAGCGTGCCACACTAGAAACGAAGAAGGAGAGCTAAAGGAAATCACGCCAAAATCTCGCGAATACAAACAGATAGGATAATGACTGACACAATAGGAGAAACCCCAATCCAGAAGCGTCCTGAACATGATATCTTGGACTCCACGAAGATCAAGGCGTTCCAAGACTGCCCCCGCAGATTCTTTTTCTCCCACATCTTAGGCTGGCAATCGGACACTCCAAACGTCCACCTCGCCTTCGGTTCCGCTTGGCACAAAGCGATGGAGCTTCTGCACAACTCAGAGATGAACGAACAGGACGTGCAGCGTGCTCAGTTCGTTTTCTCCGAGGAGTTCGAGAAAGAACGCCCAGCGCTTCTCTCCGACGAACACGCCTCGAAGAACACACAAAACGCACACAAGGCGTTGAAACAATACGCCAACGCTTACCGAGGAGATGACTTCAAGATCCTCCACACCGAGACGGCTGGAACCGCACCGATACGTGAAGATCGCGTCATCCACTTCAAGTGCGACCTGATTATCGAGGACACCCAAGGCCAAATCTGGTCAATGGAGCACAAAACCACTGGCCGGGGAGGATCAACTTGGAAGAACAGGTGGGATATTGACTTCCAAGTGAGCGCCTATGCTCATGCAGTTTCCGCCCTCTACGCCAACCGCTACGAGGACGTAGCAGGCGTGAAGATAAACGGAGCCATCTTGCGCAAGTCCAATAACGAGTTCATCCGTATCCCGTGTCGAAAAGGGCCAAAGGATCACCAACTGTTTATCCAAGAGGCCAATCACTGGATTGATATGATAGAGTGGAACATGGAAATTCTCCGCAGGACTAGTGTGGAGGATGACGTAATGTTCGCTTTTCCGAGAAATCCCACGAGTTGTTCCAAGTTCGGATGCGAATTTGACGGGCTTTGCAGCAATTGGACTAACCCCCTCCGCAAGTGCCAAGAGCCTCCAGTTGGCTACGAGGAAGACCATTGGGACCCAAGGCGCCAAGAGGAAGAAGCCGAGAACGTCGTTCATCTCGAAGAAGAAAAGGAGGTTGAGAAAAATGAGCGAAAAGAAACTAAAGAAGAGCTTCCGGGAAGTGACGGGACTGACGATAGCGAGGATCAAGAACAACAAGCGGACGGAGGAGATAGTGGAGGAATTATTGACGGCGTGTGAGGAGGCGCGAGAAATCGCCAACCAACCACCTCCTCCAATTCCGCTTGAAGAAGGAGCCACGAGCGTCGAAGAACTAATCAAGCGCCTAAATCGCGTACACCAAGCACTAACAGAGGGCGGGAGCCCAAGTGATTATGAGTGATTTCGAGCCAGAGAGAATCCGTCACTACGACGATGTTTTGCTAGTTCAGCATGAACATCGAATCACTAAGGACATAATCAATCAACTAGAGAGAAAAATAGCGGAGGGAGGCGAAGAGGCAGAAGATGCACAGAAGCACTTGAGCTCAATAAAAACCTCCGCCGTAGTAGACTCAGCACGCAACCTCTTCGCAGAGGCGCTGGAAAAAGGCGCTGTTTCACTCACGCGGAGAGACAAAAGCAAAAGGGAAACACTTGAGCATGAAGAAGTCTACCTCATAGAGGCAGCCTTCGTCTCTCCCGGAAAGCGGGTTATCGCCTCAGCCCGAGCGCTTGCACGGGAAATTGTGGACGAAATGGAGCAAGAACTTGGAAGGAGGAATTTTCGAGATAAATATGTCCTTGAAGACTTGTTGAGGAAAAAGCTGGTGGAGGTGGTTTTTAACGAACAGTAAGTCACTAACCCGCATCAATTTGACATTCCATAACTTGTTCCGTACCTTGGGGGAGCGTTATCAGGTAAGAAACCATTACAGCAAAAATGCCTTTTTCCGTAAAGGAGCAAAGCTGCACGGATAGCTCAGGCAACGAGGGAAGCTATGTTGTTGTGAGATCCGACAGCGGCGAACAAGTTTCGTGTCACCAAACCCGCCAACAAGCAGAACAAGCGATGGCGATTCGCAGAATGGAGGCGAAGGACGTAGGCGAAAAGCGCCGAGGAAGTGATAGTTCCTAAAAGCGAAAAAGGCCGATGGCTAAGATCAAAGACCTGATGCAAAAGCTGAAAGAAATCGAGGAAGCGTTCGAGGAAACAACGATAGCGAGCGCTCATCCCCGAGAA
>JAHEOE010000073.1 GCA_018609785.1 Minisyncoccota bacterium
TAAAAAATGCCGGACGAGAAATAATATTCTGCATCCGGCAAAACGTAGAGAAAGTAGGGGAACGTTCCTCAAAATTCTTATTCAAGATCCTGATATATGGCCTCGAATGTTTCCGGGCGGTGCTCGGCGAGGTAGGCGAGGGACTTGCGGTCAATCTCCACGTTGTTGTCCTTCAAGCTTTTGATGAATTTGCTGTACGATGTGCCCAATTGACGGGCCTTCGCGTTGATTTTTACTTGCCACAACCGTCGTTTGTCACGCTTACGTTGACGTCGGTCGCGATAGGCATGACGTCGAGCATGAAAAAGCGCTTCCTTGGCCTCTCGGTAGTGTGATTTTCGTCGCCATCGAAATCCTTTGGTTTGCTTCAGAAGCTTCTTTCGGCGTTTATGGGCAAATGTTCCTCGTTTAATACGCATATATCGGTTCTTACTTCACGTACGGAGCGCTTCGGTCCACTTTTTGTTTGGACACTTCCATTGGCTTTTCTTTTCGTTTCTCTCGCTTTTTATCACCATTCCATTTGGCATTGAAGTGATTTCGCCCTTGGCGTAACTTCATCACTGCGTAAGACTCATTCCGGGTCTTACGTTTTTTCTTCTTGATGCGGTTGGCAACCGATTTTTGCGTCTTGAGCTTCGGCATATAAAAACATTATTCTTTCGAGAGCCAATAATACAACCTATTATAACAAAGAGGCTATTTTTTTGCAACGGTAGCGCTCAAACCTTGAGGTGTTTTCTGAATATCCTGTTCTCGACTGGTGTAGTCGGGAAGAAGTTGGATGATTTCTTCCAGTTTTTGACGGGCAATTTCAGTAAATGCTTTTTCTCGTCCGCGAAGAACCATGTCGAGCTTGACTTTGTGGCCTTGCTCCATGAATTTTGTGATCTGATTCACCTTCATATCCATATCGTGTTGTTCTATACGATACGAAAGACGTACGGACTTGACTTCATTTTTTTTCTGATTGGCATTTTTTAGTCGCTGTTGTTTGGATTGGGTATACAGGAATTTCCCGTAGTTGAGAGTCTTGCAGACCGGTGGTTGAGCTTGAGGAGCGATCTCAACCAGATCAAGACCGGTTTCTTCGGCCTTTTGTCTCGCTTCTTGCAAAGAAACAACTCCCAGATTTTCCCCCTCGTTGGTTACCAATCGGACTTCATCGGCGGTTATCTGTTCGTTTGTGCGGTATGAAGGTGTTTGCGGGGACTTCTTTTTCTTGGACTTCATTCTTGACGATATTCTTAAATACTAAGGAAAGATAGTGGAGATGATGGGATTTGCACCCATGTGTGTCAATAGCTTTCTTCGGAATTTGTAGAGGTGTAGTCAGTTTATACGGGTCACGTACGCGTTGAAAACTGACAAAACGCGGCGTACGCCTGAGTCCGAGTTGGTGTCGGGCCTTGTCCGGACGTCCAAGCGCCCCGAGCAACACGGGTGGTATGACACCGGACGGCGAGTATGTTGCCTTCTCGCTATCCGACGACAGCCGAACCTGTGTTAGGCGGCTGCGGCTCCCATCATGCCGAAGGGCGAAGAGGGAGCTTTTCGTCGAGCAGTAGAGTCTGCACTTCTAGGAGATAGTTTAAACACGTGTCGGGTGTACCTCATTCCGTAAGAAAGATCTATTGCAGCGAATCTTTGACATCCCCAATTAGATATTGCGTTTCAGCTCTCGTTCGATGCGTCGTTTATTCTCGCGCTCGGCAATGTCACGGCGTTTGTCCCGTTTCTTTTTGCCTTTGGCAAGCGCAATTTCAAGCTTAATACGACCTTTCTTAGTATACATCGAAACGGGGACGATTGTCAACCCGGAATGTGTCTTTTTTCCGATGAGATAGTCAATTTCCCGTCGGCTCATGAGCAGTTTGCGCGAGCGGCGTTCGTCGAAATCAACACCGGGTTGTTCTTGATAATGAGGGATATAGGCGTTGATGAGATGTAACTCTCCTTCGTGTGGGACCACGAAGCTTCCTTTCAGGCTCACCCGGTTGGTTTTGACGGACTTTACTTCCTGGCCGTTTAGTTTTATTCCGGCTTCAAATCGCTCTAAAAGCTCATAGTCATATGTGGCGCGTCGGTTCTTGGTAATCATGGGCATATCCCTCGAGGTTAGCATGTGAGGCGGTTGTTGTTAAGGGAGGGGGAGTAGGAGGTAGCGAGTTATGGGGATTTAGTATTTGGAATCTGTGAAAGAGAAGCCAGAAGTGAGAAGCCGGAAGCCAGGAATATCTAAAGATACAGTTGCGGGTACGGTGGATATACGGTTGTGGAAACAGTAGCACGTAGCGGGTAGCAAGTTATGAGAATTTAGTATTTGGAAGTTAGAATTTAGAGGTCATCTCAACACTATTTAAGGTGGGAGTATATAAAGGCGACAGAGACGTATTCACTGGCATTTAATGCCTACGGCCCACCATACCCAAAATTCGTTCATACGCTCTGTCGCCTTCATATGTGTAAAATAGAGGGTCTGAAAGATTATTTTTGAGATGAACTCTAGTCGAGATAGGTCTGTAACAGTTCGGCTGTGGCTTGACCGGCTCGGTCCCAATTGAAATCTTTTACACGTTCGAGACCGCGTTGGCTGAGTTCGGCCTGATAGGTGCTATCCGAAAGAACGTTTTTGAGCGAGGTTGTTAACGTCTCGGAGGAGCGAGTGTCGGTGAGTTCGGCGGCATTGCCGGCTACTTCCGCCATGGCACCGAATTGGGAGGTAATTACCGGAGTACCCGCCTGCATAGCCTCAAGAATCGGTAGACCGAACCCTTCGTATAGAGAGGGGTAAACTAACACTTGCGCTCCATAGAGGTAAGCGGCGAGTTCTTGTTCTGAAATAATACCGGGGAAATATACGTGTTCATGGAGATTGAGACGGTCAATTTCCGTAAGAATAGGAGAGATAAGAGGGGAGTCGGGTAAGTCGCCGGGAAGAATCAGTTTGGAAGTGAGTTCGGGATTGTGTTTACGTAGGTTTGCAAAGCTTTGAAGCAGGGTGGGGACATTTTTGCGTACGTCGAACCCACCGACATAAAGAATATATGGATAAGAAACGGGCGGATTCGGGACGGTATTTGAGAGTTCGGGAGGGCCGTGGGGAATAACGGTGATACGTTCCGAAGGAATGTCAAGATAGTGGGTGATATCAGCTTTTGAGGTTTTTGAAACGGTGATAATATGATCAGCTGTCCGAGCGGCGAGATCGGTTTGACGCATGTACCACGCGCGGCGACGGTTAAATACATAGCGAGGATCGGTATGATGTATTACGTCATGAACTGTCATAATGTGGGGGATATCTCTAAAGCGGCCGGCGCTGTGGTACGGTGTCCAAAATATGTCTACTCGGTCCTTTTGTGCCGCACGTGGTAGAAGAATACGTTCCCACAGATATTTCCAGAGTTGATCGTCACGGGTGTAGAGCGGGACGTCGATCGGGACAAGGGAAAGATTGGAATAATGACGGATCAGATTTTGAATGTCGGTCCGATTATATAGGTTAGAGGGGATATATATACGAAATTCCGTCTCCGGAAAGTGTGTACAAAGGTGAAGAAGAATGGCGCGGAAATAACGTCCCGTTCCGGTGTGCGGTTTTCCCCAAAAAAGGCCATTGATGCCGATACGGACGCTCTGTTTCATAGGTGTGAGTGAATGTCGTGACGATCTTGTTTTCGTATACTATAATACAAAAATATGTCAATGCTCAAATCTGAGAGTCCAACAGTGTTTGTCGGTATGTCCGGAGGGGTGGATTCTTCGGTTACCGCCCATCTTTTAATTCAGCAGGGATACGCGGTTGTCGGGGTGTTTATGAAGAATTGGTCGGGATATATAACAACCGAGCGGGGAGAATTTCGGTTTCCGTGTTCGTCCGGGGCTGATTATGAAGACGCACGCGCAGTTGCGCACCAGCTTGATATTCCGCTCTATACGTTTGATTTTGAGGAGGAGTATCGACAGCGGGTAATTGACTATTTCGTACGAGAACTGGAAGTGGGGCGAACTCCAAATCCGGACATTATGTGCAACCGGGAAGTGAAGTTTTATCTGTTTTTGGAAAAAGCTTTAGCCGTTGGGGCTGATTATATCGCGACCGGACACTACGCGCGTATCACAGAGGATGAAAAAGGGGTTTTTCATTTATGGGAAGGTGCCGATCCGAAAAAAGACCAGTCCTATTTTTTGGCTACGCTCGGACAGCGAGAGCTCTCACACAGTCTGTTTCCGTTGGGGGTCTATCAGAAAACCGAGGTGCGTACAATTGCCGAAGAAGCGGGACTTGTTACGGCCAAGAAGGCGGACAGTCAAGGGATTTGCTTTGTGGGAGATGTGGATACGGATGAATTTATTAAAGCGTTCATTTCGCCTAAAAAAGGAGAGATTGTGAATATGCATGGCGATGTTTTGGGTGAGCATGAAGGGATTCAGTTCTACACCGTCGGTCAGCGACGCGGACTGGGAATTGGCGGTGGGATGCCGTACTATGTGGTTGGTACCGAAAAAGAAACCAATCGGGTGTATGTTGCTCCCGGTATGAATCCATCGGAACTCTATCGAGAAACGGTAACGGTTACCGATCTTAGTTGGACACATACACCACTAAACGTTGGTGATCGGTGTTATGCTCGCCTGCGGCACGGCGGAGAGCGTGTTCCATGTGTCATTGAAGCGGGAAATACGGAGGAAAAACGAGTGATCAGGTTTGACAAACCACAGCGGGCCATTACACCCGGACAGTTTTTGGTGATGTATACGGGAGAAGAGTTACGAGGAAGCGGGGTGATGAATTAGGTGTTCGGAGGTTAGAAGCCGGAAGCCGGAAGAGAGAAGTCTGAAGGGTGAATTTGGGAGTGAGCATTGTGAGATATAGCTGCGGATACGGTGGATATACGGTTGTGTGAATAGTAGCATGTAGCGAGTAGCAGGTAGGGGGAAGACCCTATTTCAGTGCCTGTCTGATATAGCATTGAAATAACCGGGAATATACGTCTCTGTCGCCTTCTTATACTTCCACCTTCAATAATTTTGAGATAACTTCTCGTTAAAACTAATCCGGGAATCGTTCGCGGTCAAAGAAGTATGCCCACCAACGTTCGGGATTGGTTTCCGGTTTAATTCGTTTATATGCGTCGTCCTCCCGCAAGACGGTAATGAGTTCTTTTTTGGTGTTCGGAAGTTGAGATGGAGTGTCAATGTCGGAAGAAACAGCGACTGCGGTCTCTCCTTTGGCTTTGAGATTGCCTTGGCGACCGCGTGCTTTACGTTCTTTATAGCCTTGAGTGTCCAGATACGCGTTTAGTTCTTTGAGATGAGAGTTTTTGCGTTCAAGACGAGTTATGGTTTCCTGAAAAGCTTGTTTTTGTTTTTCGATGCGGTGCTGTTCGCGATAAACCCGAAATAAAGAATATCCCAAACCACCAATAAGCCCGATAAGGATAATAACAGCAACCCCTTTCGTAAAGGTGTTGGTTGATGTCTGTTTGCGTCGGGAACGCTTTTTTTTGCGTTGGTTTTGTGCGGGCATAGACCGTAGTAAGGTCATCAATTGTTGCCGGGTTAGGACTCGAACCCAAACTACCAGGACCAAAACCTGGCGTACTACCAATTATACGACCCGGCAATCTACTCCCTACCGTATCATGAAGATACCGGGAAGGGCAAGATCTCGGAGGAGGTAAAAGGAGTTAGAAGCCTGAAGCCGGGAATATCTAGAGAAGAGATACAGTTGCGGGTACGGTTGATACATGTGCTCTTCGAGCACGATATACGGTGGCGGATACAGTGGATATACGGTTGTTAGTTCGTATATCGTATTTCGGGAACACCGTATGTGTCCTCCTCTTTTTAAAGAGGAGGGGCCCCGAAGGGGGGAGGAGTTTTCGTCAAAAAACTTGAACAACGAATCCTCCTTTCCCTAACGGGTATTTCCTCCTTTAAAGGAGGAAAACACAATTGGTAAGTACCTTGACACGGCAGTCCCTTGGAAATAGGAACTCGTAAGAGTTCCGTACAAGCTTCGAGGGAAAGGAGGTTTCACGATATACAGCATATTCATAAGAAATAACAAATTTTTGAGATGGGTTCTAAAATATAGTTGAGACTCTTTATGGCACCTTTGATTTGCCAACCAAGAGGTGCGTATGATATAAGAGAGACAATTGATAACTCATTTATGTCTATGAAAAACGAACGCACGCTTGTGCTTCTCAAACCTGATGCCGTCCAGCGCAGTCTTGTGGGGGAAATCATTCAGCGGATTGAGCGTACGGGACTCAAGATCGCCGCGCTTAAACTTACGTATGCGGATGAAGATGTCTGTTGGAAGCATTACAATAAAGATGAGGCTTGGTTTCGAGAGAAAGGACAGATAATGATTGAAAATCGAAAAGAAAAGGGGAGTCCAATTGAAAAAGAAGCGGTTGAGTACGGTAAAGATATTTTGCGGGCCAACATAGCTTTCATGACCTCGGGACCGTTGGTTGCTATGGTGGTGCAAGGCAATCAGGCTGTGGGAATTGTGCAAAAACTTGTCGGCGAGACCGAACCGTTAACGTCTGATATCGGTACTATTCGCGGAGATTACACTATTGACTCTCAAGCGCTTTCCAACGCTGACGGACGGGCGGTGCGCAATCTCATTCATTGTTCGGATGAGACTGCGGAAGCGGAACGCGAGATTCCGTTGTGGTTTAACGAAGATGAGGTTCACAAATATAATATCGTGCAGGAACGCATCTTGTACGACGTTGACCTTGACGGAATTTGGGAATAGAGATTCTTCAAGATTTATTCATACGTGGCTGTATCCTTTATATGCGTATAAATTATTTCATCTCGGGGTACGGCTCATATTCACTTCACAACGCCGATCCTACCCATAGCCTACCGTTCAGTTCATATGAACCGTACCCCGAGATGGATATTGAGTATAAAATTTGGAGATACGTTTTAGTCACATTAATACTAACCTAACATGTCATAAATGCCTCGCGTACGTATTGCCCCCTCACCAACCGGTCCGCTTCATATCGGGACCGCTCGAACAGCTCTCTTCAACTGGCTTTATGCAAGGCAGCAGGAAGGAGCGTTTATTTTGCGTATAGAGGATACGGATACACAACGTTCGTTCTTGGAATATGAACAGCAAATTATTGAAGGGTTGCAGTGGCTTGGTATTCCGCCGGATGAGGGACCCGGTATCGACGGTGAAGAGTATGGTGAATACGGTCCGTATCGTCAGAGCGAACGTATGAAACAAGGTGTGTATCGACCGTATATCCGTCAACTTTTGGATAGCGGATGGGCGTATTACGATGATACCTCCAAACAAGAACTCGATCGTCAGCGCAAAGAAGCCGAAGAAGCGGGGGAACCGTTTGTGTATAGAGGAGATCCGTACAAAGCGGATATTGATTACGAACAGGCGGTCATTCGTTTTCGCGCTCCACATGATAAGCAGATTATGTGGCGAGATTATGTACGAGGAGAGGTAACGTTTGATTCACATTTACTGGGAGACTTTGTGATTGCCAAAGATATAGATACGCCGCTTTACAACCTGGCAGTGGTTATTGATGATGCGTTAATGGACATTACTCATATTATTCGCGGTGAAGATCATCTTTCCAATACACCCAAGCAAATGTTAATCAATGAAGTGCTCGGCTTTGCAAAGAAAAAGTATGCGCATATTCCGTTGATTTTGGGACAGGATAAGAGCAAGCTTTCCAAGCGGCATGGAGCGGTTACCGTCTCGCAGTACCGGGAGCAAGGATATTTGCCCGAAGCGATGATCAACTTTCTTGCTCTTTTAGGGTGGCGTGAGCCGGATGATCGGGAAGTATATTCTCCGGAAGAACTTGTGAAAGTCTTTCGTCTGAAGCGTATTCAGAAAAGCGGAGCGGTGTTTGATTCGGCTAAGCTGGATAATCTGAATGTTCGGTATCTTAAAGCGCTGTCCGATGAGGAAAGATACAAGAAAGGGAACCAATTTCTGAAACAAAACGGATGGAACGTGGATAGGTTGTCCGAAAAACAGCTCCGAGTGCTCATTGATGTGGAGTGTCAACGTATTCACACCTTTGGTGAAATCGGTACTGAGACACAACGGTTTTGGGAATTGACGGACTATCCGTCGGAGCGATTGCAATGGAAGAATACTCCGGTGGAAACAATTAGTGCCCATCTCGATCTTTTAGCCGGAATGTTAGAAGAACGATCCGAAGAAACTTATGATCCGGAACTGTTGGAGACTGATCTGAAAGCTGTTCTTGAAGAACGGGAAATTCCTCGCGGAGAGGCATTATGGCCGTTGCGTGTGGCGCTGTCGGGGAGAGAAGCGTCCCCTTCGCCGTTTGAGATAGCGACTATTTTGGGAAAAGAGGAAACGCTTCGGCGCATCAGTCTTGCACAAAATAAACTTAAAGAGGTATAATACAGATAAAGTCTTAAATAAACGGAGACATAGATATCAAAATCCCCGTATGAAATATACGGAATCCTTATCCCACCTCTTACATCAAGGGCTTCGCGCAGTAGCAATCGTTGGTCTTCTCTGGATGACATCGACAGGATTTGTATTTGCCCAAGAAACGGATTCCGCTTCTTTACAAAATAAGTTGGAAGAGCGGAAACAGGAAGTGAAAGAGATCGAAAAAGAAATTGAGCGAATTAACGGCAAACAGTATCAAACCAAGCAACAAAAGAAAGAAGCCGAGCAGAAAGTGGAAAGGTTGCGAGGGACTATTGAGAATCTTAACGGTGAGATCGAAAATTTAAATGATCGGATTACGAGTTTGCGAAGTAAAATTCAAGATACGAAACGCAGTATTGAGGAACGGAAAGAAAAAATTGCCGAACTGGAAGAAAAGATTAATCGGAACAAAGCACAGGTTGCCGGCTTAGTAAAAGATCTTTATACGGATAATACGCTTAAAAACGAATTTTACGCCGTGGCAAGTTCGCAAAATCTGTCAGAGGCCATGAATGACATTTCTTATTCACTTACCTTACAGGATCGAATTAAACGTAAATTGCAAAAAATTGTTGACCATAGGGAATTTCTTAAAAACGAGAAAAAGCAGCTTGCCAGAGAGCAGTCTCAGCTCAGCGAACGTCAAAAGCGCTTGCGTAGACAACGTATTGCCAAAGAGACGGAAAAGCAAGAGTCTCAGCAGGCGGCCAGTGCCAAA
>JAHEOE010000074.1 GCA_018609785.1 Minisyncoccota bacterium
GATGCGCCGGTGAAGGTGCGTACCGACTTCATCTTCCCCCAGAATGGTGCTTAAGGAGACAGATTGTCCGAATACGGCCAGATTTTTGGCAATGTTATAGCCTTTCCCGCCGACGGTCTGAGACGTTTGAGGAGTTCGGGGAGAAAAATAATGCTGGATATCGAGATTGGTGGGGCCGATAACGAGATAGTGCATAGGTTATAATTGTTTTACTGGTTGTTTAATATGAATAAAGAGTGGTATAAGTATTATATAAGATAATTGTATACTGATGAGTTGGAATATACAAGAATTTCCGGGATATTTAGGAAAAAAACGCGATGAAATATATCAATATTGGGATCGTAAATATGGTGAAGGTAATTGGAGAATACGGTATCAGTGGAACGGAAACGTTGTAGATCGAGACTTTGCTCTTCAGCTCTATGAAGACGGATATTATGAATTTTTGAAAACGCACACGGACCAGTTGGAGTGGCTTCTTAATACCGCTTCGGATATCTACGATACGGCACCAAGTAACGTAGATGCCGGATTTCGGTATGATATTCAAGAAACTTCCAATAACCATATTCATGATGTAGCGATAAGGCGGGCTGTGCATCGATTGGGTGAAGTGTTTAATGGAGATCATTTGGTGCATGTACGTGGAGAAAAAACGGAAGGTTTTCACTTGAATCCGGGAAATATTCCGTTCCATTTACCACATTTGATTTTGGACATTGCGACCGAAGATTATGGGGACAAAGGACAATGGTGGAATTCAGGGAGTATTGAAGATTTCTATCAGAAGAATAAAGTTTTGGAAGTAAAGAAAAAACAGGACTAGAGTGTCTAGTCCTGTAGATATAGATTTCATATCTTACCTTATAAGATGGAATTGTGCTCCCACGGACTGCGCAAAAGTTTGGTCAGTCTCGACTGAGTCGCCATAAAACACGGACAACTTAGGAAGATTAAAATAATTACTCGCTTCCATGAAGCCGTGAGTATATGGTTTAGGCTTACCGGATAGAGGTATTGTATCATTGGTCAATGTGCAATACGCCTTATCTTCACAAATAAGGTACTGAAAGAACTGAAGCATGTTGTGATATTGGAGGACAGTTTTTACCCAAAGGAGACGATTATTAGAGATGATTACTTGAATATCGGAAACCGAATAAGCAAGTACATCTTGGATTACAGAGGGAATCAAGCTCAGTGATTCTTTTGAATAGTTGATGTATTTCTCTTTTTCACGGCATAATCTATGAGCAAAATCTCTTTTTGAGAGACCATTTAATTGACATCCTTGTTTTTGTAGTTCATGAGCTATATTGTACGCAGCTTGAATCCAACTAAGCCCTTTATTCTTGGGAGCCAGCTGTTTGACATCCCAGGTTTCGCCTGTTAGTTGGGCAATAGCAAAGTTGAATCCATATCTATGTAACGAGCTACTATGAGCAATGGTATTGTCAAAATCGTAGCCTCTCATAGGAGCGTATTTGGTATCACCGAGTATTTGATGTACCCGGTTAACAACGCGAGATTCATCTTTTTTGCCAAAACAAGTGGTATAATTTCCCACAGGTGAACAGTAAAGGTATTGGTAAGATAAGTAGAGGTCTTTCCCTTTCCAATATCCTTTGTTGTGGTAGAGCATTTGAAGACCTTCAAGATATATTTCTGGTACCGCAATGTATACCGAAGAAATATACTTGTTTTTTAGGCTCTCATATACGAGTCTTGCTGAATATCCTGTGGCAAAACTATTGTCGACAATCAAGGTGCGGTCGGAATTTTCAATCTCTTCCTGGATAGAAGGAAGAGTTATTTGAGATAGATCGATGATTCCCCGTGAATCAAAGGATTCAGGAGAAATCTTATTTTTTAACACTCGGTTTAGAGAAAATATCACTGGAGAAATGGAACTAAAAAGAGATCCTTTCTCTGATACCATGGTCCCCCAACTATAGAGAGCGTAAGGTATCTCAATACCTCCATATAAGAGTGGAATGCAGCAATCAAAGCTTTCATCATTACTACTATTGGCGTAGACTGTATAGCAAAATTTAGATAAAGTTTTAACGCTATCCAGCTCTTTAATTTTATGGAGGTTATCCATCTGGAGATTATCCATAAGTTCCACAAGTGGATTGGGGTTGATTTGGAAAATTTCTACCCCTGGAAGACCAAGCACGGATCCTAAATACATTTCCCAGACACTTTTTGCTTGTAGGTCTAACCATATCCAAGTATGGTAATCAAAAGGATATGTAGAGAAGAGAGACTCTTCTAAGTAAGCATACATAACCCTAAAGATATTATTCTTGATATGATCTAGAACAAGCAGAATAAAAGTAGACGGTAAAGAGGTACTTTCTTGAGACCGTACTATCTCATTCAATATTTCTATATCTTGGATAAGATCTCCTCTTATTACTGATTTGAGATGAGGCGTTTCAGCAAAGTTGCGGAAGTACGATTCTCCTCGCAATGCTACACACTCACCTCTGCGATGTGAAAAGTATAGAGATACCCGAGTGTTCAGATACTTCTCGAAAAATGCGGATCTCTCTTTGTCTTGAGTTGTACGGATAACTTCCAATATTTCGTAGTACTGAGAAATAGGAAAGCATGGAGTACCGCTATCATCACAACTTAAAATGTAAGAATTCTCTCTTATCTGGGGGTAGGATTTCCATTTCTCGTCGAAACCAAAAAAATTGGCTAGGTGTTGTTTACTATCCGAGCGTAAAAAATCTTTGTACGTTTCTCCGGCGAACTGTGGCATTTTTATTAACTTGTAAATGTACAGAAGGTATTCTTTTTATACAATATTAAAAACTTTTGTCAACATATAACAAATATGTACGTGACACAAAAATATTCTTTAGTATAGGAGTTTAGTGAAAATAATTTCTCTAAAGCTAACGCCTGTTTTTGTGTACGGGCTTTTCCCGCCGACGGTTTGAGACGTTTGGGGAGTCTGGGGAGAAAAATAATGCTGGATATCGAGATTGGTGGGGCCGATGACGAGATAGTGCATAGATGACTTCTAGTCTGGTATACGGATTTATTCGTTAGGTCCGTTGAGAGGGAGCGTTATCGTAACGTTGGTTCCTTCACCACGTCCGTCGCTTGACACCTTTAAACTCCCTTCGTGTTTTTCTATGATTGCTCGAGCGATATACAGTCCGATCCCGGACCCGTCGGGATGTTTTTGTTCCGCTCTTTGTGCTCTCCGGAACCGTTGATAGACAGTTTCTATTTCTTCAGGCGTAATTCCCATACCATCATCCGTGATCTGTATGATCACTTCGTCATTACGTTCGGTTATCTGAACTTCAAGAGATGTGTCCCCGTAGATAATGCCGTTTCTAACAATGTTGTTTATAGCTTTGAATAACAGATTTTCATTACCGGTCAACGCAGAGATATGAGAGGGCATATTCTTCTGAACGGAAACTTCGTACTCCTGAGAAAGAAATTGATTATATTCAATGGTTTGGTTAATTATGTCCAAAAGATTGAGGTTTTGATTCAGATGTAGTTTCCAGTGCCCCGTACTGATTTTGTTGGCGATGGAAATATCTTCAACGATGGCATTGAGACGTTGATAATTGATATATGCTTTTTCCAGATAAGGACGTACTTCTTGAGGGTATCCATATTCTTCGGCGGGACTTTTAAGAAGGAGATTTAAATATTCTTGGATTCCGCTTAAGGGAGTTTTGAGTTGATAGGAGGTAAGACGTAAGAAATTTTCTTTTGCGTCAATCATTTCGGATAACCGAGTGTTGGCGGATTCGATTTTTTCTTTTCGACGTTTTTCAAGTAGGAATTCGTAAATTAAGAAAAATGCGAGTATGCCAAAAATTACCAGAATGAATAGGTTGAAAACAAAAGCAATGCCGGAGTTGCTTGTAACCGTAATTCCCATAAGCAGGACAGCCATGCCAAAAAGGATAAGATTGATTCCCGTAATTTTTAGATCAAACAGCTGTTGAGTGAAAAGACTGTATATGAATATAATCGCTCCCAAAAAGGGTCCGCTCAATCCCCACCACGTAAATTCCACAGAACCCGAAAGTAACGGAATGATATGCATACTTATATACGGAGTGAGGAATCCGCTGAAAACGATAATCAAGAGTAACCCCGCAATATTTTTTTGTTTAGTATTTGAAGTCCGAAACAACGAATTCCCCAGGAGGGCAAATATTACGCCGTAAGAGATGGTAACCAGTGTGGTCAGAATGCCGAATCCCGATCCCACATTCAGTTCGAGCGAAGAGAGACTGTTATTTTGATAAACGATAATGTCTGTTCGTAGCATCAAAAATGTGATGACGAGGATAAGTACTACTCCTATGAAGGTGGTAATTCGTTTTTGCTTCACAGTCAAGCGCGAAATCGGATATTCTCCCACAAAAACCATGAGCCCCAAGGTCATCACAAGCGCACTGAGAAGACTTCCGATTTGCATACCCGAAGAAAGCATTCCCTGGGCGGGTGAAGAAGAGATCGACAGAAACGGAGCTACCAAGGGGAACAGGTAGCTTCCCATCCAGAGAAGAAAGCCGGTGAACGGAAGTATGAACAATCGAATTTCTTTCGGGTGATTTTGAGAAACCACATACGTCCCTGTCGCGAATATGCCACAAAAGACAAAGAGCGTAATTGGGTAAAAAAGCATTTCCATTTTGACCCTGTTTTTATAAACGTCTACCAATTAAGATCATAATATCACAAGTGCCTGCAATACAGACAGGAAACTTAGCCATGCTCTTTAAGTTTCAGATGCGTTTGCATTTGTGTCAGAAGGCAACCATACATGAACAGTGGTTCCTTTTCCGCGTCCGTCACTTTCCAGGTGAATGGTTCCGTCATGGAGTTCGATGATTTTCTTGGCGAGATACAGGCCTAAGCCACTTCCTTCCGGATTGTGTTGGTAGGCTTTTTTCCCTCGTTCGAACTGATCGAAAATCACGGAGTGTTCGGACCGAGTAATACCAATACCGTTATCTTCGATACCTATTCCGATTCCGTTCTGAGTTCGAGAGAGCGTAATTTTTACAAAGCTTTCCGTATAGATAATAGCATTGTGGACGAGATTGGTGAGTGCGGACTTTAGTTTGGGGCGATCGCCGGAAAGAATGTATTCGCCTTCGTTTCCGTCAATGGCAAAGTGAATATCATTGATATCTTCTATCGCGGTTTCTGTTTGTCGTATTTCATCGAGAAGGGAATAGACATCAATCTCCGTTTGTTGAGTTATATTAAAGGTTCCCGTTTCCAAAGAGTTGAATGATAGCAGTTTTTGGACGAGAGATTGCATTCGTTGGATATATAAATATAAGTTTTCAACAACCCTCCTGCTCTCAGCGGAATATCCTTGGCTTTCTTCACGGGCCAGAGAGGTATACCCTTCCAAAGCGGTGAGCGGGGTGCGTAATTGATGAGAGCTGACTCGAAGAAACTTATTCTTTTCTTGGTCAAGTACTTGTAAACGGGTTTGTTTGCGTTCGAGAAGACGTTTTTCTTCAATAGCGGTTATTACTTGTTGAATTAAAGCACCGCCTAGAATGATAAACATTCCCAGCGAGAGAGCAGTGAGATACGAGTAGGATGCTTCTCCAATGAGAATCAGAGTCAATTGAACATAGATCGTACTGAGAGAAAGGGCTATGATCACTAACAGTTTGGGAAGAAGAGGAGGAAACGCGAATAATCTATAGGCAAGCACTGCATAAGAAACGACCAGTATAAAACCAAAGGCGGCCAATTCCGGAATGAATTGCAGATAAATCGTGTCAATGATATTGTTGATGAAAATGCTCGTA
>JAHEOE010000075.1 GCA_018609785.1 Minisyncoccota bacterium
ATTAACGCCTACGGCCACACCCTATCCCAAAATTCGTTCATACGCTCTGTCGCCTTCATATGCGTGTGATAAATATTCCGAAAGAATATTTTTGAGATGGCTTCTAAAAACCTGAGGTTTTTAAGTGTCCGTTCAAGTTTCGATAAAGAGTGAGGTACCCCGCAAGGGGTGGAGGAGTTCTTCCTCTTTTTGAGATAGTTTCTAAATTGGGAATCAGCCCGCAGGCATGATATAACATACACAAGCAGATATCTATGGACAACGAACTCTATCGGGAACTGATCATCGGACATTATAAAGCGCCGCAAAATTGGGGCGTTTTGGAAGGAAGTACTCACACGCGACATGAAGAGAATCCGGTCTGCGGAGATGAACTGAATGTGCAGATGAGAATCCAAAACGGACGGATAGAAGACGTTGCTGTTTCCGGACAGGGGTGCGCGATCAGTGTGGCGGCGGCTTCGATGTTGACCGAGGAAGTAAAAGAACGGAGTATCTCAGAAGTCCGAGAACTAACAGAAGATGATGTTTTTGATCTTTTGGAGGTTCCGATTACCTATACACGGCGAAAGTGCGCGCTTTTATGTTATACTGCGCTTTGGAATATAATTGAGCATGATGAAGACACTAACGATTAAAGACGCGGAAGTAGCGGTTGACGAGGTTCCTATTCTCTCAAATATTTCTCTGACGTTACTTCCGGGAGAAACGCACTGGTTGATGGGTCCCAACGGAAGCGGGAAAAGTACGTTGGCCAATGCATTGGCCGGTCATCCGAAGTATACGCTAAAGGCCAAGGACATTCGGCTGGGAGATAGGTCTTTAACGGAAATGTCTGTTCATAACCGAGCACAAGAAGGATTGTTTCTTTCGTTGCAATACCCTCCCGCTTTGGAAGGAGTAACCGTCACCAATCTTTTAAAGAACGCGTATAACGCTCGATTTCATACGGATGTATCAGTGCTTGAGTTTCGTAACATTCTAAAAGCGGCAATGGAGGAGTTGGAATTACCGCAAGATTTTACAAGTCGGTACGTACATGCGGGCTTTTCCGGCGGAGAGAAAAAACGGTTGGAGATGCTGCAGCTTCGTATTTTGGAACCTGAAGTTGCTATTCTTGACGAGCCGGACTCCGGATTGGATGTTGATGGGTTAAAAATGCTTGCCGATCAGTTACGTTACATTCAACAACGTACGGGGATGGGGATTCTGATCATCACGCACTACACTCAGTTGTTGGAGTATTTGGAGCCCAATTACGTGCATGTTTTGAAAAGCGGTCAGCTGATCCAAAGCGGAGACCAGGAACTGGCCCGGCGCATTCAACGAGAGGGGTATGGAAGCTTATCCTGACTTGGAAAAATAAAGAACATTCGTATGACTCACCAACATATTGTCGAACAGTTACGGACCGTGAAAGACCCGGAAATCGGGCTGGATGTGTACTCATTGGGACTTATCTATGAGATACAGCCTTCTGAAAATAGGAGCTCCGTCTATGTGAAAATGACGTATACCACTCCGTTTTGTCCGTACGGTGAGCAGATGAAAGAGGAAGTTCGGGAGGCAGTTCGCCAAGCCGGCGTTGAAGCGGTGGAGATAGACGTGACGTTTAGTCCGCCGTGGCAACCCCCATCTGATTTGCGAGAGTTATTGGGAGTGTGAACATTTGTTCATATGTGTGGTATACTATAAGGAGAGAGATAAACTAAGAACGAGCTTATGGAAACATTCAGTCATTTTGTTCTTTTTGGGGCGACCGGTGATTTGGCTCATTCTAAAATTTATCCGTCTTTATTTGAGTTATATCGCATGGATGCTTTGCCAAAAGATTTTGCTTTTCTGGGGATGGCTTTGGAAGGTCTTTCGGAAGAAGAATTTCGGGATCAGGTACGCGAGACATTAAAACAGCAAACGGAAGACGAAGAAAAACGGGAAAAATTTATCACTCAACTTTCGTATGCGCAAGTTGATTTTGCCGAGCCGGAGTCTATGGAGCGGGCGGTGGTCTCCCACTCCGACAAGGTAGATGAGGAAAAATTTCTGTTTTATTTTGCCATTCCGCCGAGCGCGTTTGAGCATGTCAGCCGATGTGTGGAGAACTTTCAGGATAAATATTGTGATTGTCAGATTCGGGTGGTGGTGGAAAAACCGTTCGGAGAAGATCTTGAGAGCGCGAAGCACCTCAATAACACCCTTCGGGAATTTTTGTACGAAGAGCAAATTTTTCGGATGGATCATTATTTAGGGAAGGAGACGGTACAGAATATTTTGGCGTTACGATTCGGGAACTCACTGTTTGAACCGCTTCTCAATAACCGGTTTGTGGAGAAAATCGAATTGGATTTGATTGAGGAAGAAGGGATCGGTGAGCGCGCCGGATATTTTGACGGAACGGGGATTATTAAAGATGTTCTTCAAAATCATATTCTCCAAGTCCTTTCCTTATTAATGATGGAACCTCCCGTACAAATTAAGAGTAACTTTATACGTGATGAGAAGCACAAGTTCTTAGCCTCTTTGGAGGATATTGATCTGGATGCTGTGAGATTGGGGCAGTATGGTTCCGATTCCGAGGGAACATTGAACTCATATCAAGAAGAAGGCGATGTTTCCGAAGATTCTCAGACCGAGACATTTGTATCTATGAAGTTGGGAGTTAAGAATATGCGTTGGGATGGGGTTCCGGTTTATGTTCGCACCGGAAAACGACTCGATGAGAAAAAAACGGAAATTCGCATTACGTTCCATCCTTCCTTCCAATACTTTGTAAACAAAGAAGAACAGTGTAATCCGGAACCGAATGTACTTGTAATCGAGATTCAACCCAATGAAGAAGTTTACTATACGGTAAATGCCAAATTCCCGGGAGAAGGAATGTGTATTCAGCCGGTGAAATTACATTTTACTTACCAAGAATCATTCAATGTACCGATTCAAGACGCATATACCCGTCTTTTAAAGGATGCCATTGAAGGTGACCAAACGCTCTTTATTCGGTCCGATGAGATTGAGGCGGCATGGAAGTACGTAAAACCGATTTTGGAGGCGAAAGAGCGCGGTGAACTTAAGCCGCAGATATACACTGCAGGCCGTACAATTGAAGAAGTGGAAACGGAGCTTCGTTAGGACAAAAGGTGGAATGTAGAAACCATCTCAAAAATATTCTATCGGAATATCTAGAAAGAGGATTTTGAAATCATTTCCGGGAAGGCAGAATATATGACAGAAGATCGTGCTATCTTCACAGATTATGTCCGGTTGTGTATAATAAAAAGCAAGTAGGTTATATATGAAAACGTTTTTCTCACGTATTCCCCGATTTTTCACTTCTTCGTCAAACGGCGGCGTTAAGCGTGTGCCGGAGCGGAAAGAGACTGTCCAAACAGCGGTCAAAAAGGTAGTAACCGATTATAAATCAACACTTAAACGATTGGAAGACGAATGAGGAACTATATCCCTTATTGTCTTACATTGACAGATATTGAATGGATTTACGCAGCCTATTCGGAAGAAGGAGCGGACGATCTTGAGGAATTGCCGTTTCATAATTTGTACAGAGAAGATTTGGAAGGTATTTTAACTCTTCCTCAAAGAGGGGTCGGGGATATACAGTTTTATTCGACATTGCCCGAGCAAGGAGCTATTCTGTTTTATGAAGTTATTAAGCGTCATCCGTTTTTTGACGGTAATAAACGAATGGCGTGCTTAATTTTATTTACGTTTTTGTATCTCAATGATGTGTGGATCCATATTTCCAATGAACAACTGTATACGCTTGCTCATACCGTTGCGTGTTCCGATCCCAAAGAGCGTGACAGGCAATTAACCGAAATTCAACAGTTGATCGAACAGTACGAAACACCTCTTGAAGGAAAAGAAGGAAGTCGGTTTATGGGGCTTGATATCGGACGACTTTTACATACGCTTAATCCGTTCAGTAGGTGACGGAATTGGAAAGAGGAAGTATCTGTGACACTCGGAATGTCTAATGTTAATATATAATAAATAGATAGTATTTTAGATCTGTATCTTTATGACAGATACCTTACAGACTGTTCATCCGCGTAATCTCAAACATTTCGCCGAGGGAGCTCTGACGGATTTATTGGAAGCTCAATTGTGGGTCAAAATTCTCATTGGGCTTTTCTTGGGGATGGGAACCGGTATCACGCTCGGACCGACAGTGGGAATTGTCGATCCCGAAACAAGCCAGGTGATTGGAAGCTTTTTGGCTCTGCCGGGCCGGTTCTTTCTGGTGTTGGTTCAAATGATTGTTATCCCTCTAGTAATTAGTTCTGTCATTCGAGGTATTGCTTCCAGTCAGAGCGTGGAACAGATCAAAACGTTGGGAACGCGTTTGGTGGCCTACTTCGCGTTAACCAGTACTGTGTCCATTACGATTGGAATTGGACTCGCTATGTTGATTCAGCCGGGGAATTTTGTCGACTTTAATCCGCAGGAGGCCCGTGAAAGTCTTACTTCGAGCTCTATGGCCTCTCAGGTGGATTTGAAAAATGCGTCTTCGGGGACGCCGAACGAAGAGCCGTCCGCTGATTTGGAGCTCGCCGAAATTCCCGGTTCGGTCCTCTCGATTTTTCCCGAGAATCCGTTAAGTGCGGCCGTTAACCAACAGATGTTGCAGTTGGTGGTCTTCTCGATCATTTTCGGATTGGCCTTGGTGAGTCTGGAACCGAAAAATTCCAAGCCGCTTTTAGATGTGTTTGGTTCTGTCCAATCGGTCTCTATGAAAGTCGTCAAGTGGGCGATGTATTTGGCTCCTCTGGCGGTTTTCGGACTTATTGCGCAATTGACGATTAATACCGGTTTGGAATCGTTAGTGGGCCTGGGAGCCTATGTGGGAAGCATGATTCTGGGACTCGGTATCTTATTGCTGTTTTATATAGTCGTGGCGTGGACGGTGTCCGGAATCACCCCCTGGACATTTTTGGCCGACGTACGTGAATTACAGCTATTGGCCTTTTCTACGGGAAGTTCGGTGGCTGTTTTGCCTTTGACGATTAAGACGGTTCAGGAAAAATTGAAAGTCCGGCCCTCCACGTCTCAGTTTGTGGCTCCGTTGGGAGCAACGGTCAATATGGATGCCACTGCGCTCTTTCAAGGGTTAGCCACGGTTTTTCTGGCGCAAGTATACGGAATGGATTTGGGGTTGATAACGCTTGTGGTTATCACCCTCACCGCGATTGGATCTTCTATTGGAACACCGGCAACGCCGGGCGTCGGAGTCGTCATTTTAGCAACCATTTTAACCAGCGTGGGGATTCCGGCGGCCGGAATTGCCCTAATCTTGGGAGTGGATCGTATCCTCGAGATGATGCGCACGTCCGTAAACGTGACCGGAGATGTTGTTGCTTCAACGGTTATGGATCGGTGGTGTCAGAGCGGGCCTTCTTACGAAGAGGAGGTAGAATATGAAGAAGAAGCGGAAGAAATTCGAGAAGAAACGGGCGAAGATGTGGTGGTCAAAGAGCTTGAGGATGATAGCGGTCTGTGGTCAGTGGTAGAGAATATCGGCGGATTCTTTACGCGTCCGTTTCGGGATGACGAGGAGGAAATCGAATAGAACGCATCTCAAAAGTCTGTTATTTCCTATGAATATACTGTATATGGACGATCCTCCTTTCCCTTCGGGCCTTTCCTCCTTAGAAAGGAGGAAAACACAACCAGTAATTTCGTCGATACGGCACTCCCACGAAAATAGGCTTTCGGCAGAAAGCCGTAAAAAACACGTTAGTATTTTTTAAGTGCTTATCCAAACTTCGATAAAGAGTGAGGTGTCCGTAAGGACGGAGGAGGTTCACCTACTTTTGAGATAGGTCCTAAATAACAAACACTTACTCCTTGAATAAAGAATGGTCGGAAGCCAAATTCGCCAATTCTTCCACGGATTTGAGAACGAGATCGGCTTCTTCATGAGACGGATGGTCTTGGGAATAGTGTCCCTGGCAGACGCGGATGCCTTTCATAGTTGGTTCATGATTGCGGAATTCGGTTATATTGGCGGGCTTGTCTTCCACCAAAACCATGGTATGGCCCGGAAAATCGGAGCGGATATCATCCAGATGCTCCAGTTTGTGCTCGTAAATATACGTTTTATCAACGAGGTTGTCCAAACCGCTGTCCTCAACTTTCATCTGTTGGTACAGCGTATCTCCTTCCGTAAAAATGGCGACGGGACCGATCTTTTGGAGATGCTTGATCACTCCCGGTACGCAGTCATAGAGCGCTCCGGCGAAATCAATGCGAGAAAAAATCATATGAAGCCGAAAGTCACAGGTATCGTCTTCGTTCTCACTGCAATATTCTCGAACCGCTTTCGGAAAGCTGACGATCCCCTCTCGTTCTCGGATTTTTTGGCGATGGTCCCAAAAATGATGAGCCTCTTCTTCCCCCAGGACGTCTACG
>JAHEOE010000076.1 GCA_018609785.1 Minisyncoccota bacterium
AATTCTCACAACAAATGGACATTTTTGGAATCTCGTGTCGCGTACGAGAATCCGTATTTTTGGGTTCGCGAGGATGACGTAATTACCCCGAGCGGGGAGAACGGGAAATATTACGTCATCGTCAAACCGTGGGCCGCGGGGGTGGTCCCCGTTACCAAACAGAACACGATTATGTTGATCGGGCAGTATCGATATACCACGCAACGGTTTTCGTGGGAAATTCCCGCGGGGAGCGCGGATGAGAACGAAACGGACGTGCAGACGGGCGCGCGCCGCGAACTCTGGGAAGAAACCGGCCTCGAAGCGGTGAATTGGCAACAGCTCGGCGTGGTCCAGAGTTTTAACGGCAATTCGAACGAGATGGGGATGATGTTTTTGGCGTGGGATCTGTATCAGACCGGTGAGAGCGAAGCGGAAGAAGAGGGAATTACGGAGATGACGGATGTCTCATGGGATACGGTCAAAGAGATGATCCGGAAGGGGGAAATTACGGATATTTTCAGTCTGTCGGCCTTGTGGCAAGCCGGTGTGTATTTGGGGTGGATGTAGAGATAGGAGCACGTAGTGTGTAGCAGGTAGTAAGGGGAACGTGATATACAGTTGCGGACACAATAGATACACAGTGGATATACGGTTGTGCGTTGCTATGAACACATTATAAGGGTGAGTGTAACTTACTGTGGTTTCTCCTTTAAAAAGGAGGAAAAGCCCGTTAGGGAAAGGATGATGCGTCGTTATATAGTATATTCTTAGGAAATAACAGACTTTTGATATGTGTTTTAGGCTGCCTTCTTTTAAAATGGCCGGTTCCTTTTTATATAGGTAATACTTCCTCCTATCAAACGGAGGGGAATCCACAAACTGAGCAAAGAATATACAAATGGTTTTCCCGAAAAGGTTGTTGGGTGTTCCCATATTCTCCAAATCCCATACGTGACCGTGGTATATTCGTTCGGATTGGGAGTACTCATTTCCACACCATCGTATGCGGAAGTCATAGTGGCAAATGAAAACGGATATCCAAACGTGATCGAAGCTTCTTCTTCCGGCGTATCTACAGTCTGCGGAATAAGTAACGTGCCGAGTGTGAGTAGAACAGCGAGAGAAAAATAAACACATTCTCGTACGATAAGTCGCATAACTTGCTCATTATTCTTTATTCCTGAAAAGTATCATATTTTTGTTTTTATGTCATTTATATTCTACACATAGTGTTGACAAATTAAGGCTTATATGGTATATTTGGAAATACATGGTAAGTTATTATTGATAAAAGGAGGTATATACCATGCATAATTTGAACATTTCCGTTTCGTGGACACCAGGTCCACGAGAAGAGTGTGGGAATATGAATATGGCCGATAAAAATCGGCAAAAAATTAAGGAACGAGAGGTCCTTAAAAACCGGCATTCTAACAAGTATTAGGTTATTTGGTTTATAATATAGCGGAGAGATGGCATCTCTCCGTTTTCTTTTTGGTATCTCTCCGTTTCAACTAGAGGCCATCTCAAAAAAATTGAAGGTGGAAGTATATGAAGGCGACAGAGACGTATTCACTGGCATTTAATGCCTACGGCCCACCATACCCAAAATTCGTTCATACGCTCTGTCGCCTTCATATGCATATACGTTAGTTACTGCAAAGTCATCATTGCATCTCGGGATACGGCTCATATGAACGGAACTGTAGGCTATGGGTAGGATCGGCGTTGTGAAGTGAATATGAGCCGTGCCCCGAGATCGTATGCATAAAACATTTTTGAGATGGCCTCTATAAAAGAATATGAACTGTCAACGGTATATCTACTGTATATCGTGCCGTTAGGCACATATATCTACCGTATATCGAGTTGTTAGATACATGTATCCATGTTAGAGCTACGTTGAAGCAGTCGATTCGTTTCTTATGTAAGTATATAGATAATGAATTGGCCGAGCAGTGATAGGTGTGCTATACTGCCCGTATACCATCAACTAACCAGAACGCATATGGCAGAGTATTTGGTCAGCACCCAATCTCACGAAAACGCGTTGCGCGTTGTCCCCGTTTCCAAAGAAACCTACACCAAGTATATTACCGAAGACGTCGCCGAGCAGTACGGCTTTAAAGGAACCTACAAACAGACCTTTCTGTTACCCCAAGAACAAACTCTGCTTGTCGGTGTGACGCATGAGTCTCAGGCGAAAAACGCCGATCCGTTTGATACCCAAAATCCGTATCAACTGGGAGCGGTTGTCGCTCGTACGTTGGGGAAAGGAAAAGTTAAAACCTTGGAAGTCACCGGCGTCACCGAAGTGCTTGAAGAGGACGAGGAACAGCAACGAGAATGGCTCCTCAGGTTTTTGTTGGGTCTTCATCAGGCGGCGTGGCATTACGATGCGTACCTTTCCGAAGATAAAAGTCCGCGTAAAGAATTGGCCGTCAGTGTAGGGGAGGTCGATCGGCATTTGGTCACCAAAGAGATGAGTGACAAACTCTATGCCTTAAACAGTGGAATTACGCTCACTCGCCGTATTATTGACACTCCCCCCGAAGATATGAACCCGAATAGTATTCAGGGAGAGGTCTATAACGAACTCAATGATTATTCCAATGTAGAGATTGATATTTTCTCGGAAGAGCAACTCCGGAATAAGGGCATGAACGGTATTTTAACCGTCGGTCGTGGCAGTCGATGGGAATCTACCATGATCCATGCCACCATCAAGCCGCGTGGCGAAGTGAAGCAAAAGGTGTGTCTGGTTGGTAAAGGAATTACCTATGACTCGGGCGGACTCGATATTAAGTACGCCGGGCTTATGAAAGGCATGAAATCCGACCTCGGCGGCGCGGCGACTATGTTTGGCACGACCAAAGCCTTGGCCGAACTCGAGCTTGAACACACCGAAATTCATTGGATCAGTCCGTTTGTAGAGAATATGCCGAGCGGATCCAGTTATAAATCCGACGACGTGATCCGTACGTATTCCGGGCAAACAGTGGAGATTATCAATACCGACGCGGAAGGACGCATTATCCTCTCGGACGCGCTCACCTACGCCACGCTCCTTGATCCTGACTACATTGTGGACGCGGCAACACTGACCGGCTCGGCCATGCGCTCGCTCACGGAATACGCCACCGGGCTGATGGCCAACGACAAAGAGCTTGGTATGGATGCTGTTCGAACATTTGAAGAAGAGAAGGAAACTACGATATATGTCCCTATGCTTGAGGTCATGCGTAATTCTTTGAAGGGTACGTTTAGTGACATCCGCAGTTTGGCCCAAGATTTGAACGCGGGGCACATGTCCGCGGGACTGTTCCTCAGTCATTTTGTGGATCAGAACCTGTTCCGTAACGAGGATTTGGAAATCGAAGAGAAAAAAGCCTATCCGTGGTTCCACTTGGATATTGCCGGTTCGGCCATGAACGAAGGCAAAAATGATCTTATGGCCAACGGAGCAACGGGGCAAAGTGTTCGCAGTTTGGTGGAATATATACAAAAACACGATACCTAACACACAGTAGTCATGTTCGGGCTTAAACAGTTTTTTGAACGACGCGACATCAAACAAAAGGCGGAAGAGGAAAGTACAATCGATGTCGATGTGGTTATTATGGTGCTCATCTCCGGCGTGCTTGCCGCGTTTGGCATTCAGCTCGATAATATGTTTGTCCTTATCGGAGCGATGCTTGTCTCTCCGTTGATTGACCCGATTATTTCGGTGATCAGCTTTCTTCACCTGGGAGAGATCAGAGATAGTCTACAGGCTTTGGGAAGGCTTTTGATACTCCTTCTCATGACGGTGATTGTCGCCTTCATTGTGTTTGTGGGGTTTGAACTGGCGAATTTTGCGCCCGCCGATCCGTCCTATACGCCATTT
The DNA here is from genome assembly GCA_018609785.1 of Minisyncoccota bacterium. Taxonomy (GTDB): domain Bacteria; phylum Patescibacteriota; class Minisyncoccia; order SW-4-49-11; family SW-4-49-11; genus SW-4-49-11. Next base: position 3,869 of record JAHEOE010000076.1, read on the forward strand.
ACGGGCGGAGAGTATTTCTTTGTGGCGCTTCTGTTGGGCATTGTCGGTACTCTATTGTGGTTTTGGCCCGACTCTTCCAATACCGCCGCCGGTCTTTCCATGGCGATCTCTTTGGTGCCGCCGTTGGCGAATATCGGTCGAGGCTTGGCGCTGGTGGACCTGGTCTTACTTAAGACCTCCGCGCTTTCTACG
>JAHEOE010000077.1 GCA_018609785.1 Minisyncoccota bacterium
ACATCAGAATCTCGGGGGCCGATTGTGGGAGTACCTGCCATCGCGGCCCTTCGCATTGGGCCAGAGATACCACGAGTACGACGATAGGGCGCAACCAAGGCATCTGCAGCTAAAAAATAGTAGTCAACCATATCCTCAGGAATATACTTGACCCGATTGATTATCCTGACTGGGGCTCCCACCTTTTGAGCCCACCTATCTACGTCTTCACTGGTGTAGTCGTACTCGGGGCCTGCAAAGACGACGACAAGAGGTTGCTCTACCGCTTCTAACGATTCAATCAGCCTGTCAGGCCCTTTTTCATGTCTGAGTTCCCCAAAGAAAACCAGTACTGGGATATCGAGAGGAAGGTCAAGCGTAGACCGAGCAGTCTCAGTGTCCACGTCTTTATTACATGGCCTCGTCGGGGCCGGTATTGTTTTTACATTGGTCGGGTTCGCCTTCGGGATAGTCGAAATTATGCGATCCCGGATCGGGTTGGCGTGGACGGTTATACATGAGATGGATTCGCGTGATAAAGATGAGTTCACAGCGGTTCGAGTTGCGTAAGTTGTACATCGATCTGCGAGGCTATGGTAATTTGTTTTCGTGAACCCATCTCTGTGTAGTGTGACAACAATTGGTGGAATATCGTACGACTGCAGAAGTGTTTCCAATCCTATAGGTACTTGACTTCTTTCATAGTATAAAAAGTGCATTACGTCAGGACGGGATTCCATAGCTCGCTCGAATATTAATTCAAGTTGTTGGGTTCGGCACCACTGTTCCCGGAGGGAACCACTCAAGCCACTGCCGACCTGCGTTTTAAACTCCGCTTGTGGATCGCTTTTATAATCAGAAAAGTCGATGGGAACCACAGTCAGAGAGTTATCTCTGGGAATATCGTCAAGTCGCGGATTAGCTTGATCGGTTATAAATTCGACCTCATGTCCTTCATCAAGAAGGTATTGCGATATATACCTGATGTAGGGAGTATGGTGTCCAGTCCAATTTATATCAACTAACGCTACACGCATGAGTTACTACCCCCTGAGGATACGGATGCACCACACCCATATCTTTTGCTGACAGAAACCAACCATTTCACTGAAATCGTCCATCTCTTGCCTTTCGTTTTGATTGTGTTTGTCGATATGGTATCGGGTCTGAGGTTCCCAAATCCATGTATTCCACACATTACAGATACCCCAACTTTTCCAAACGTTTTATTGTAAATTCATCAACATTATCTGCAACACCATCAGTGTGGGCAGACTTTTTGTCATATTCTGAGATTATGTTATCAAAGTGTCCCGAAGCCCAATCTGGGACTGTTCCCTGATTATCCGCTTTGGACTGCCAACATGGATCGTCATGATCTATTTCGTACTCAGTAATCTCTCCAAGCGAGTCCCAGACAACCTTGACCTCGTCCTCATAAACACAACGGAGCATACGACCCCAGTATCGTCGCTCTTGCTCGTCCATTTTAACGCCAGAGAACGTTGTGCCGATTCGTTCGGCAGCAATTCGGGAGGCAAATACATTCGGGGTCTTATTGTTCGCTAGACCTGCTATCAATTTCCCAAACTCAAGTTGTGAAACGTACCGTGGTTCTGTCACTGCATATCCGTCTGGTGGACTGAGCAACAGGCATGGAACGTGCAGTAAACCTTCGGTGAGACTGCTCATGTGCCCGAATAGCTCGTTATCCTCGGGGAATCCGAGGTTTTCACCGTGGTCAGCAGTCACGATAAAGGTCGTTTCTCGCTCAGTCAGACGGTGAATATCTTCGACAAAAGCTGCTACTTGACGGTCAAGATAATCGATAGAGGCGCCGTATAGCCGACGGAACCGCTCAATATCATCTTCATGCTTTTGAGGTCCGTCGAGCATGACATCCCACTCGTCGACGGCACGAATTGATGACCACGATCTAGGGACGTTATGGATCGACCGATCGTAGCCAAGCACGTGATGATGTGGAACGTGGGCTTCCATTAGGTTCATAAACAGAAAGACTGGTTCGGGGCCGTCGGCGACCCGACGTCTCGACTCTTTTAAAATACTCTTTGCCCCGTCGTCAAGGAGGTTCGGTATGGGAAGACGAGAAAAGAGACTGATATCAGCCTGGGCCAGTGCTGCGTTAGCTACAGTTTTGATTGGGTGGTCGTGCTCCAGTGCCGTCTGAAGGAATCCCAAATAAAAATTCAAGCCGTCTTCATCAGATTGGGTAGCATACTGTTCGGCGTCCATCCCTTCCGGGAATCGTCGTGTCCAGGAGATGTCCTGGAATTCATCAAAGACGGTATCAAAGCCGAACGGTGAACCCGCAAATGCGTTGGCACTCACCCCAATGCTCCTATGTTCCGGTAGATCTCCGAGGAAGGTGTCTGATTTACCCAACTTGCTGTACCTGACATCGTAGTTGTGGATACCGTGTTGATGCGGCAGTTCACCGGTCAAGAGACTCGCGTGACTCGGGACACTACAAGAACTCGCAGCTCTGCATTGCTCAAAGGAGGTATCCGCTAACTTTTGCAGACGCGGAGTGAATTCATCAAAATAGTCTTTCCGAACACTGTCCAGACAAATCACTACTATGTTTCGGATGTCACTCATCTCTAATTGGGTAGTTGGTATTCAGATTTCCCTCGGTGTATTTTTTTGCACGCTACCACACTCTCTTTTATTTCTCACCAATTGAACTCGTATCTTTTTGGCGTCAGTCTGATCAGTTCTTTTCATCCCTTGGCTTGTGTTGCGTAGAGTTGTGCATACTTCTCATTGTTTTCTAATAATTCTTCGTGTCGACCCTGTTAGGTAATATAACCATCCCGTAGCGTATAAATTGTATCCAACGTTTCGAACAGCAGAGAATTGATGGGCAATCCCAATTATAGCATGGTTTCGGTCCATTCCCTCAATATCTCTGTAACCTTTTTTCAAGAATCGAATTAAGATCGCTTGTCGCTTCATCAAGTATTAATATCTCGGCATTTTTAAAATGTCTCAAGCGAGGGCGACCCGTTGGCACTGACCTCCTGATACTTTCACCATATCATCTCCGAGTTGTGTATTATATCTGTTCGGAAGATCCTCCACTGATTCTGTTATTTGATAGATTTCATAGACGCGTTTCAGTTCGGCTTGGGCGATGTCCCGATTGCCAATTGTTAGGTTGAAACGGAGCCTG
>JAHEOE010000078.1 GCA_018609785.1 Minisyncoccota bacterium
GCAAGCTGTTGAAGAACGAATTAAAGAGTTAGGGTATCGATAGTTACCTCCGTGTCTTCCTCTGTTGTATGCATCTTGCTGTTGCCGTTTAAAATAAATGATGGGCCAGCTCGCTTAATTATTTATTTGCCCCGGTTTTCACGTCGTTTTATTACACCTGGCCAGCTAAATATCATCAATGGTTGGTGTCCCCGCAGAGATCATAGCACACTACATTCGTACACGAGGGGTTCGTAAAGGCGTCCAGCAATGGCTGAAACGTGCGTACCTACGAAAGACAACCGATCATAACGGCGAAATCATCTTCACCGAAGACTGGGATGTATTGGTCATCTTAGACGCATGCCGACCTGATCTCTTCCGAGAAACTTCCGATGAATACTCTTGGATAGATCATGTAGAGACGAGACAGTCGGTAGGGACAGCCACAAAGCATTGGATGGAAGAGACATTCTCTACGGTCGAACGGGATATGCTCCAGCAAACAGCGTACATTTGTGCGAATCCGTTCTCAGACCGTTTGCTTGACGCAGAACAGTTCAGCTGTCTTAACGAGGTCTGGAAGTGGGGATGGGATGACGAAGAGGGAACAGTTCCTCCTAGACCGGTCACTGATACTGCAATTTCTGTGGCCCGTGAGCAGTCCCCTAAACGGCTACTGATCCACTATATGCAACCCCATACGCCATTTCTTGAGTCAGACGAGTCACCACAACTAACATTGAAGAACTTTACTGGTAGCGGCAGCCGACCGCTTGACGATTGGGAACTGGTGGAGATCGGTGAACGAGCTGAGCATAGCGTTTGGGAGGATTATAAAACCAATCTCCGAGTGGTCCTTGACGAGGTAGAACTATTACGAGAGAACGTTGACGCTGAGCGAATGGTGATCACCTCAGACCATGGAAATGCCGTCGGAGAGCGGGGTCTATACGGCCATCCTGGTGGAGTTTCCATTCCGGCGCTTTACGAGGTTCCATGGTGTGAAACAGATGCAACAGACAAAGGGATACACCAACCCCCTTCGTACCGGACAGAAAATATACCCAACGACGTTGAATCGAAACTCAGAGCACTTGGATACGTCTGAAAAAGTCTGAAAGATATGTTATACTTTCGGAAAGTGACGAACCTATTTTTGATTATGTCAGGATAATAAAATTATTTTCGAATTTACACACAAATTTATAAACTTTGCCTAAGAAGTTTGCATTCCGTTCGACGAGTATCCTCAGATCTCATGAAATTCTTCTCTAATTCACTGTTTGATCGTTGATTTGGGGTCAAAATACGCTGATTTTCAGTATTCGATTTACCAGAAAGCCAGTCTGCTTCCATTTGTCGGAAGCTCTCGAGCCATGCGGAGGTTTGATAATGCTCCGTCAGTGGCCGTCACGAACACAGTTCACTTACAAATAAGCGGTGTTGAGTTAGTGGTATTGAGTCAAAAAAGGTTTGAGCCATGATTCGGCGTTGTTCGGTTCAGCGTGACTGAGGCAGTTCAAAAACGACGATGTTTGGCACGCTGGTTCTCAGGAAATTAATTCGACGGTATTCCGATTTCCGTGGCCACTCATTGCAAATTAGAGTCCTGCTCGGTTGGGCGTAGTTCGGAGGTAATGGGGGCCATCAATGAGAAACATGGCGGTTTGGACATCGAGTTTCTGGCGGAATTCGCGGAGAAAAATCTCGATGAACGTGATGAGGTCATTGAGAACAACCAGACGTATACTAAATGCTTCGCTTTTGGACTAGCAGCGTACAACCAGTAATGTTGTTTGATGACTCATATCATCGGTCTTGTTGAGTGCGAGGTTATTCGGATTCTGGCTTACGTCGTACCGGAGATTGGTTTTTTGTACCCAATCGTGAACAGCTTCCAGCGAGTACTAGATCTCCGGGCCAGGGAATAAATCGACTATTCTCAACAAAAACAGTACCACAAGATGCGATTGAATATCAAAAGCCGTCGCCGGCTTTGGCGTCCGCCTGTGCTTCACAAGATTAAAACTAATTCAAGACCACCAGTATGAGTCGCTTCTGGTACAGACGAACGAGAAAATCCCTCGCTTCTTTTACGCTTAATTAAGCCACCACCCATTTTATATTCCAAACATTCATACCAAGCGGTTGTGCATCGCAATATAACAGGGGGGAATGATTAGATGTCAGACGGGAATATATCGTTCCAACATAAATTATACGCGACTAAAAGAATCGTAATGTATCGTCCGGGCTTGGCGGCTCTGATAACAATTGCAGGGACTCTTGCAGCCTTTCTTGACGTTATTGGACTGAGCTTTCTCCTTCCTATCGTTGAGATTGCACAGAGTCAAGGCGGTACTTCTACTGACACCGGGGGTACTGTGGGAGTATTTATAATAGTATACCAAACAATTGGAATACCGTTTACTCTTGAGTATGTGATCCTTGGGGTCGCAACGGCACTTACGGCTCGGTATGGAATGAGCTTTCTCGTAGGTTGGTTTCGCGCAAAATTGCAAATGGAATATACTCGAAACCTCCGAGAGCGGGCTTTGAATGGGGCGCTTGATGCTGGTGTGAGTTACTACGATAAGGAAGGCTCAGATGATATTCTTAATGGCATCATTACTCAGACTGCTTACGCCGGGAAGGCAATTGAGCAGTTAGTGAGAGTCTTTGAGTTGGGAGTTTTGTGCGCTGTATACGCTCTAGTAACACTGTATGTCTCCGCGAAAATGTCGGTTTTAGCTGCACTCATTTTGGGTGGAATAACATTTATTTTCAGATATGTTATCGAACCCGGCTACTCAATCGGAGATAGAGTTGCAAGTGCTAATGAGCGAGTCCAAGAGACCGCCCAGGCAGCTACACAGGGTATCCGAGATGTCAAATTGTTTGGTCTCAGCGAGTGGCTTCAAGAACAATTCTATGTAGCTGTACAAAACCATGAGACAGCTTCGGTTCAGCGTATCCGCAATAACGTAGCGATGGACAAGTTCTACAACCTCGCAAGCGCAGTGACAGTATTCGTGCTCATCTATTTTGGATTAGAACTCTTGTCACTGTCAATCGGTGCTCTGAGTGTATTTTTGTTTGCGATGTTCCTGCTTGCGCCCAGACTTAGCAATTTAAATAGCCGAATCTATGGTCTTGAGACAGATCTTCCACACATCATCAGAACCGAGGAGTTCATCACCGAATTGGAATCATACTCAGAAAAAGGTCAGGGCCACAAGCAAGTTCCGTCCCGAATTAAGACGGTTGAGTTCCAAGAAGTCGACTTTTCATACCAGACCGGCGAGAAGGTACTAAAAAACATATCCTTCAAAATCAACAGAGGGGATTTCGTTGCTTTCGTTGGACAGTCTGGGGCCGGTAAGTCAACCATCGTCTCACTGCTGGCTAGACTGTATGAAATTGATTCTGGTACTATTTTAGCGAACGGTCAGCCGATCTCTGACTTCAATCTCAGGCAATGGCGTGAACAATTAGCCGTTGTCCGTCAAAATCCACATATTTTCAATGACACGCTCCGTTTCAATCTAACAATTGGCAATCAAGATATCTCCCAAGCTGAATTGAAACGCGTCTGCGAAATCTCTCAAATAACAGAATTTGTAGAGGATCTCCCGAACGAATATAATACACAACTCGGAGATGATGGGGTGAAACTATCAGGAGGTCAGCGCCAACGAGTCGCTCTCGCTCGAGCCCTTTTAAAAGATGCCGAAATCTTGATACTCGACGAAGCGACAAGCGATCTTGACTCGAATCTTGAAAAAAAGGTTCACAGAGCAATTGAGGAAATGGACCGAAACCATACTATAATCGGGATTGCCCATCGACTCTCCACTGTTCGAAACGCTGATACAATTTATACGCTACAAGATGGTTATATCACCGAACAAGGTCGGCATGAAGAATTATTAGAAAACAACGGAAAGTACGCACAACTCTACGCAACACAAGCCAAGGGATGAAAAGAACTGATCGGACTAACTCTGAAAAGGTACGAGATCAATTGGCGAGAGAGAAAAGAAAGTGTGGTAGTGTAGAAAAACTACGCCGAGGGAAATGTGCATACCAACCACTCAATCAGAGATGAATACCACTCGAAACGTAGTGGTGCTTTGTCTGGACAGTGTTCGGAAAGACTATTTTGATGAATTCACTCCGCGTCTCCAAAACTTAGCGGATACCTCCTTTGAGCAGTGCAGGGCTGCGAGTTCTTGTAGTGTCCCGAGTCACGCGAGTCTCTTGACCGGCGAACTGCCGCATCAACACGGTGTCGACAGCTACAATGTCGAGTACAGCAAGTTGAAAAAATCAGACACCTTCCTCGGAGATCTACCGGAACATAGGAGCATTGGGGTGAGTGCTAACGCTTTTGCGGGTTCACCATTCGGCTTTGATACTGTCTTTGACGAGTTCACAGACATCTCCTGGACACGACGATTTCCCCAAGGGATGGACGCCGAACAGTATGCTACCCAATCTGATGAAGACGGCTTGAGTTTTTATTCGGGATTCCTTCAGACGGCACTGGAGCACGACCATCCAATCAAAACTATAGCTAACGCAGCCCTGGCCCAGGCTGATATCAGTCTCTTTTCTCGTCTTCCCATACCGAACCTCCTTGACGACGGGGCAAAGAGTATTCTGAAAGAGTCGAGAAGTCGGGTCGCCGACGGCCCCGAACCAGTCTTTCTGTTTATGAACCTAATGGAAGCCCACGTTCCACATCATCACGTACTTGGCTACAATCGGTCGATCCATAACGTCCCCAGATCGTGGTCATCAATTCGTGCCGTCGACGAGTGGGATGTCATGCTCGACGGACCTCAAAAGCATGAGGACGATATTGAGCGGTTTCGTCGGCTATACGCCGCCTCTGTCGATTATCTTGACCGTCAAGTAGCAGCTTTTGTCGAAGATATTCACCGTCTGACTGAGCGAGAAACGACCTTTATTGTGACTGCTGACCACGGCGAAAACCTCGGATTCCCCGAGGATAACGAGCTATTCGGGCACATGAGCAGTATCACCGAAGGTTTACTGCACGTTCCATGCTTGTTGATCAATCCACCAGACGGATATGCAGCGACAGAACCCCAGTACGTTTCACAACTCGAGTTTGGAAAATTGGTAGCAGGTCTAGCGAACAATAAGACCCCGAATGTATTTGCCTCCCGAATCGCTGCTGAACGGATCGGTACAACGTTCTCTGGCGTTAAAATGGATGAGCAGGAGCGACGATACTGGGGTCGTATGCTCCGTTGCGTTTATGAGGACGAGGTCAAGATTGTCTGGGACTCGCTTGGAGAGATTACTGAGTATGAAATAGATCATGACGATCCATGTTGGCAGTCCAAAGCGGATAATAAGGGAACAGTCCCGGATTGGGCCTCGGATCACTTTGAAGACACGATCTCGGAATACAATAAAAATTCTGTCCACATCGGTAGTGTTGTGAACGATATTGACGAATTCACAAGACAACGTTTAGAAGAGTTGGGGTACCTGTAATGTGTAAAATACACAGATTTGGGAATCTTAGATCCGATACCGTATCGGCAAACACAATCAAAACGAGAGGCGGAAGATGGACGATTTTAGTGAAATGGTTGGTTTCTGCCATCAAAACATATGAGGGCAATGCGTCCGTATCTTCGGGTGGAAGTGACTCATGCGTGTAATCTTAGTTGATATAAATTGGACTGGACACCACACCCCCTATATCAAGTATATATCACAATACCTTCTTGATGAAGGACATGAGGTCGAATTTATAACCGATCAAGCCAATCCTCGACTTGACGATCTCCCCAGAGATAACTCTCTAACACAGACTCGCATCGACTTTTCCGATTATAAAGACGATCCGCAAGCGGAATTTAAAACGCAGGTCGGCAGTGGCTTGAGTGGTTCTCTCCGGGAACAATGGCGCCGGACCCAACAACTTGAATTAATATTCGAACGAGCCATGGAATCCCATCCTGAAGTGATGCACTTTCTGTACTACGAAAGGAGTCAAGTGCCTATAGAATTGGATACACTATTTCTGTCATGCGATATTCCACCAATTGTTGTCACACTACATAGAGATGGTTTTACAAAAACAAATTATCATAGCCTCGCAGATCGATGTACAACTTATGCAACTCGAACCGCTGTGAACTCATCTTTATCACGCAAATCCATCTCATGTATAACCGTCCACGCCGACCCGATCCGGGACCGCATAATCTCGACCATCCCGACGGCTAATCTGACCAATGTAAAGACAATACCGGCACCGACGAGACCGTGTAACAAAGACGTGAACACTGAGACTGCTCGGTCCACCCTTGATCTTCCTCTCGATATCCCGGTACTGGTTTTCTTCGGGGAACTCAGACACGAGAAAGGGCCTGACAGGTTGATTGAGTCGTTAGAAGCGGTAGAGCAACCTCTTGTCGTCGTCTTTGCAGGCCCCGAGTACGACTACACCAGTGCAGATGTAGATAGGTGGGCTCAAAGGGTGGGAGACTCAGTCAGGATAATCAATCGGGTAGAGTATATTCCTGAGGATATGGTTGACTACTATTTTTTAGCTGCGGATGCCTTGATTGCGCCCTATCGTCGCACTCGTGGTATCTCTGGCCCAATGCGAAGGGCCGCGATGGCAGGTACTCCCACAATCGGCCCCCGAGATTCTGATGTTGGGCAATTAATCGAACAGTATGAGGTCGGACTAACATACAAAGCTGGAGGACTCACCGAATGCATCGAGCATTGGCTTAGACACGGAATGGACGTTTCAACTGCCGATACTCTTGACTATGGCCATTCACGGCATTGGAGAGAAACGGGGCGGGTATTGGAAGAAATATATGAACTTTCTATTAACCATTGAGCGGCGCATGGTTTAATAATAGCCCTGGAACTCTTGAGTTCGGGTTCCAGCTGTTGTGCCTGTGTTCGATGCTATCCGTACTCGGATGAGCAAGAAAGTCGCATGACAGTGAGCTAATCATCGAAATTATCACGGCAGGACCAGATGGGGTGAGTGGTTGAGTTGAATGGTATTCTCCCCAGACTCAGTTCGAACGCTATTGATTTTGGTGTCCCTATCGGAGTTTACTAATCTCTCGCGTGAGGAATCTTCCCTAGAACAACTCGAAACACTGTACCGTGCTAGATGGGAGGACAAGCTGTTACTCCGTGTGCTGAAGTTCCGTTACGGGCTTGAGGAGTTCGACACGCCGAAAGCCCACATCGTGAAAATCCAGAGTACGGCGGCCCTGCTGACCTCTAGCGTCAGCAGGGCCATCCTCCGAGTGTTGGTCGATCACGCTGAAGAGCGTGAAGAAGACGCGATATTCCCGACAGAACGCTGGATGACGACCTTCCGGTCGTACGTCCCGCTGATTCTCATGGAACTGGCCGACCGTTATGAGTTTCCACCGCTAAATATTGAATGACGCCTGTATCAGGAAGCCAAGCAGCCCTCTTACGGCACAAAAACGCTGTTAGAGGTGGTGTGCAGTGATCTCACCGCCGCGATGGCCTAAGCCGAATACAGATACTCACCCGATCTCTGCCAACCCCTGATGACCTGATTCACACGCAAGGGGCTTTGTTGCAGGATTTTCATAGAGTCATAGTATATTGACCTCTGTATTTACTCAATACCCCTATAGAAATCAGCCAATTTGTCTGCGGAGTTTTCCCAATTGTACTCACTACTGAGTGATCTGAGTTGTACCCTAATTTTGTGCCGGGTCGACTCGTTGTCGGCCAACTCAATGATAGCATTCCGAAAGTCTTCATCGACTCGTTCCGTAATTATACCGTGAATTCCGTCGCGTAAATCGATCCCCTCGGTGCCCTTCTTGCTCGTTACTATAGGAATCCCAAGGGAAATGTAATCGTACATTTTCGTCTTTGTTCGACCACCATGGCGGATCGGA
>JAHEOE010000079.1 GCA_018609785.1 Minisyncoccota bacterium
CTCTGGGATGCGTTGGCTCCGTATATTTCCTACCTTCCCGAAGAAGATCGGGGTATGGTGGAGCTTGCCTTTATGCAGATGGTGGAAGCTCACGGAGAGCAGCGCCGAAAGAGTGGAGATTTTTATATCATTCATCCGGTGGCGGCGTGTAGTGTGCTTGCCCGGATGAAACTTGATCGAGACACCTTGGCGGCGGCCCTTCTTCATGACGTACCTGAAGATACCGAGGTGAGTCTGCGTGATTTGGAAAAACAGTTCAATAGAGAAACGGTATTTTTGGTTTCAGGAGTAACCAAATTAAGTGTGATTAAATACCAAGGAGAAGATCGGTACGCGGAAAATTTGCGGCGCATGTTTATTGCGATGAGCCGAGATATTCGCGTGATTTTCATAAAACTCGCCGATCGCATTCACAATCTGTCTACGTTGCAGGCGTTGCCCGAGCACAAGGCCCGACGCATCGCCCTGGAAAGCCTGGATATTTATGCGCCTATCGCTGAACGGCTGGGAATGGGAACATTCAAAGATGAAATCCAGGAAATTGCGTTTCCGTTTGTGTATCCGGAAGAGTATAAGCAACTTCTTTCACGTTCCGATGCGGAATACCAACGGCGACAGAAGTACACCAAGCAGTTATCGCGCCGTATCGAACGTATTCTGGAGGATCAAGAAATTCCGTATGAGCGGGTATCCGGGCGGGCCAAGCGGTACTACTCTCTCTATAAGAAAATGGCCGAGGATGGGAAGTCGTTATCCGAGATTTATGATCTTATAGCCTTTCGGATCATTACCGACACCGTCGAGTACTGTTATTATGTGCTTTCCATTCTGCATCAGGAGTTCCAGCCGATGGAAGCGCGGGTAAAGGATTATATCGCCCATCCCAAGCCCAACGGATATCAGAGTATTCATACAACATTGATCGATCCGCATACTGAAACTACGTTCGAGGCTCAGATTCGGACAAAGGACATGCATGAGTATGCCGAATACGGAGTGGCGGCCCACTGGGTGTACAAACAGGAGGGCAGTAATCCGAACGAAGCGTTGGACGCTCGGCATCTGAAGTGGATCCAGGAACTGGTGCACTTAGGGAAAGAGGAACTCAGCGAGGAGGAGTATTTGAAAAATGTGAAATTGGATCTGTATCAGAACGAGATTTTTGTCCTCACCCCGCAGGGCGATGCCATAAACCTTCCGGAAGGAGCCACACCGCTGGACTTTGCGTACCGTATTCACGGGGAAGTGGGCAACCATGCGTCCATGGCCAAGGTCAACGGACATCCGGTCAAGCTCTCGTATGAATTACAGAACGGTGACTTGGTGGAGATTATAACCGATCGCAAAAAGCGTCCTCGCCGTGATTGGTTGCAATGGGTCAAAACTCGGGGAGCGCGTCATGCTATTCGCGTAGCGTTGCGGAAAGAGGGGACGGATATTTGAATTTGATTAGAATTTGGTATTTAGAGGTCATCTCAAAATTATTGAAGGTGGAAATATATGAAGGCGACAGAGACGTATTCACTGGCATTTAATGCCTACGGCCCACCATACCCAAAATTCGTTCATACGCTCTGTCGCCTTCATATGCGTATGATAGATATTCCGAAAGAATATTTTTGAGATAGGTTCTAGCAGAAGACTTTGATATACGGTTGCGGATACGGTAGATACACGGTGGATATACAGTGGATAGAGGTTGGTAAATGTGCTATACTACAGAAAATTAACCAACCGTATGGGCCAAAAGATCGGAATAGATTTGGGAACCGCCAATTCGTTGGTTTTTCTTCCCAAGCGAGGCATTGTTCTGAATGAACCGTCCGTGGTTGCCGTGGATGTGGAGGATAACCGTATTTTGGCGGTGGGGAACGAGGCCCGCGAGATGATCGGACGCACTCCGGAGGGCTTGCGAGCTGTGCGGCCCATTCGGGACGGAGTAATCGCTGATTATCGCATGACCGAGGCTCTGATTAAATATTTAATCAGACAAGTCAGTCCGCGTATTCGGTTTTCGGGTCCGGAATGTCTGATCTCCGTCCCCGCGGCCATTACATCCACTGAGAAGCGAGCCGTGATTGAGGTAGCCGAAAATGTGGGAGTTAAGAACGCGTACATTGCTAAAGAACCGGTCCTGGCCGCTTTGGGAGCGGGTATCTCCATTGAAGTTCCTTCAGGGAGTATGGTCGTGGACATCGGCGGTGGCACGACGGAAGTGGGAGTGATCGCACTGGGAGGGATTGTCTCATATACATCCGCGCAAGTAGCCGGCGATCGATTGACCGAGGCGATTGTAGAGTATCTCAAAAAAGAATATGGACTGGCTGTCGGAGAACAGACCGGCGAACGACTTAAAAAAGAATTGGGAAGCGCGTTGCCCGTGGATGAGCAGACGCAAGAGATTCACGGTCGAGAGGCGGTCAGCGGACTTCCCAAACACGTAACTATCTCTTCAGAGGAGATTACCCTTGCCATGCAAAACGAACTCAAAGAGATTGTTCAGACTATCAAAAACGTGCTTCAGGACACCCCGCCCGAACTCGCCAGCGATATCATCGAGAAAGGCATCACCGTAACCGGCGGCGGAGCGCAAGTGGCTCATATTGACGACCTTATCGGACGGTCGACCGGTGTGCCGTGTACGGTGGCGGAGGATCCGTTGTTCTGTGTCTCACGCGGGACGGGCGTTATGCTTGAAGGTTTGGAGAAATACAAACGCGCGCTCAGTCAAGGTAAATAACCGTTATATATGCATCATATCAGAAATTTCAGTATTATCGCGCATATTGATCACGGCAAATCCACTTTGGCGGACCGTATGATCGAGATGACTAAAACCGTGGCGGAACGGGAAATGCGTGATCAAGTCCTTGACGGGATGGAACTGGAGCGCGAACGCGGGATTACGATTAAAATGCAGCCCGTACGAATGCGATATCCGTTGCCCGAGCATCTGCAAGAGCGTTGCCAAAGCGAGATGGCAACGTTTAACCTGATCGATACTCCGGGGCACGTGGATTTCAGTTATGAAGTCTCGCGTAGTCTGGCCGCGGTGGAGGGGACCATTGTTCTTGTGGACGCCACTCAAGGTATTCAGGCTCAGACAACGGCCAATATTTATTTAGCTTTGGAACAAGATTTGGTTATTATTCCGGCGGTGAACAAAATCGATTTGCCGCATGCTCGTCCTCAACAGGTCAAAGAGGAGCTCGCCGCCATGCTCGGGGTGGAAGAGTCCGAAATTTTTGAAGTGTCCGGGAAAACCGGAGAAGGTGTGGATGCGCTTTTGCAGGCAGTTGTGGAGGAAATTCCGCCGCCTCAGAAGAACAACCTGATTGAGGAAAAGGAGCCTGAAGAATTACGGAACAATCCCTTTCGGGCCTTGATTTTCGATTCTTCGTACGATCCGTACAAAGGCGTCATTGCGCACGTACGGGTATTTGAAGGGACTATCAAACGTGATGCCGATCTGTATCTGTTGGCCAAAGAACAACGCGGTCATGTCGTGGAAGCGGGTATTTTTGCGCCCGAGCACGTGGCGACTGAGACGCTGTCATCCGGAGAGATCGGGTATATCGCCACCGGACTCAAGGACATGGAGCGCGTTCGTGTGGGAGACACCATTGTCGCGTATGCCGAACGGGAGCATACCGCGCCCGTTTCCGAATATCAGGAGCCGCGTCCGATGGTATTTGTCAGTGTGTTCCCGGAAAACGCGGATGACTTTGCCACGTTGGAAGATGCTTTGGGACGGCTCAAGTTAGCCGATGCTTCTCTGCAGTACGAACGAGAAGCCAAAGAGGTACTGGGGAAAGGTTTCCGGTGCGGATTCTTGGGGATGCTCCATTTGGAGATTATTACCGAACGTCTCAGACGGGAATACGGTCTTGATTTGGTGGTAACCACCCCGTCCGTGTCGTATCAGGTGGAGACCGTTGAAGGAGAAACTCTTCATGTTTATACGCCGTCCGACCTCCCGGACCCCTCCCAAATTGAAGCGATCTGGGAGCCGTGGGTACGCGCGGAGCTTTTGACTCCTTCCGAACACATGGGCGGACTGATGACCCTTCTTGAGAACAGTCGAGGAGTGTTCCGGAATACCGAGTATATGAGTGAAGAACGGGTTATTCTGGTCTATGATGTGCCATTGATTAAAATTATCGGGGAATTTTATGAAAAGGTGAAAAGCGTCTCGTCCGGGTTTGCCTCGTTGAATTACGAGCCGATCGAATATCAACAGGCCGATGTGGTTCGAATGGATATTTATATCGCTCAAGAACGAGCGGACGCGCTTTCACAGATGGTCTATCGTGACGAAGTGGAAACCGTGGGACGTGATATTGTGACCAAACTGAAAGACCTATTGCCGCGTCAGCAATTTTCCGTAGCTTTGCAGGCAGCCGTGGGGTCCAAAATCTTTGCTCGTGAAACCATTCCCGCTCTTAAAAAAGACGTCACCGCCAAGCTGTACGGCGGAGACGTGACTCGGAAACGCAAACTCCTTGAAAAGCAAAAGGAAGGAAAGAAGAAAATGCAGCAAACGGGCAAAATGAAACTCCCCAAAGAGGTGTATCTCAAAGTGTTTCAGAGTTAGGGTGGAGTTGTGTCCTTCTCTCTTTAAAAAGGAGGAAAACATAGCAAGGTACACCTACATCATACTGTGCTAATAACAAATTACAACCGTATATCCACCGTATATTTTCTATTTTAAATTCTGGCTACTAGCTTCTATTCACTTGCTACCTGCTACCCACTACTTGCTACTTTTTTATAACCGTATATCCCTGGCTTC
>JAHEOE010000080.1 GCA_018609785.1 Minisyncoccota bacterium
ACGTGTTCAAAACATTCAATCCAAGTTGAGACAAACGTTCACCAAAATACGTCACGTACAAGAATCACTCACTCCATGAAATGTGAAGATTCTCAGTACTAGGATTCCTATCCGTCTTTTCTAAAAGACACTTCCTCCCCCGGTTATCAGATACCGGGGTTTTTAAACGAAAACACCTATTGACAAACTATAAGACATGTGATACAAGGAAGCTGGCGTTATTCAAGGAGTTCGTCATGAACTTTACCAAATTAGGAACTTTAGCAGGAACACTACTTGTTTTCTTCACAGTTACTCCGGTTCTGGCCGGAGAAGCAGGCACAATTCAAAAAACAGGCATATCTCAAGGCCAAACATGTGGTGGATCTTGCACGACGCAACCCTACCACCAGCAGTCCCAAACTGTTCGTCCCCCTAGCTGTGCCGGCTCACATAAAGTGTGCCAAGAACTACGGGAGCAGTGGAAAGAACGTCACGACATCAAAGATTGCTGTGACGAATGTAAAGAAGATCCTTATACGGATTACAATCATTACACTCAGCCGGCAGGCGATCCTACTCAGCCAGCGAACGTTTACACTCAGCCGGTAGGCAAAAATCTCGTTTACTAATCTCTAAGCAATTTATATCCTCCCGCTAACGCAGCGGGAGTTTTTTATTTTCCTTCCACACTCATTTGAACGTAGCATTCGTTCCGTGCCATAATAAAGCTTAAGACGCAATAAGCCCATGCACTCATGGATACCTCTCAATTCGAAGACATTTTGCACCGTTACGGATACAAACGCACGAAGGCGCGTGTACGTATTCTTAACGCTCTTTACACCGCCCGAAAACCCCTTTCGATAAGCGAAATAGCGACTTACGTGCAAAACAAAAACGCATCGGTGAATACCTCCACCGTGTATCGGACGGTGAATCAGTTCTATAAAGACGGCCTCCTCAAGCAGATTTCTTCAGGAACCGGCACGCCCTCGTACGAACTAAGCGAATCACTCACTTCCTACGAGCACCATCATCTAATCTGCACCAAATGCGGATACATGGAAGATTTTTTTTGCGAACCGCGCGATACATCTCCGCAAACCATTATGGAACAATCTCCCAACTTTGTCACCTATAACACGCATTCGTTTGAAATTTTCGGCCTCTGCTCAAAATGTAAAGAGTGACTTATTGCAAAACATTTGCATTTAACATTATCCTGAGGTATACTTGTATATATACCCAATAATTCTCATTCATGAACCTATCTCAGAAATTACTCGGATTCCTTTTTCTGGTAATCGTTTTAGGCGGTGCCGTCGTATGGGCAGTTACCGATCGGTCGGAACCCCGACAAGTATCCAATACGAATACGCTTCAAGTCGCCACCACGCTCCCGCCCTACGCGACATTTATCGAACGCATCGGTGGTGAACACGTCAACGTACAGACTATGGTCCCCGCCGACCAATCACCGCACGTGTACGAACCCACGCCGCGTCAACTTCAGAACCTCCAAGGTACGGATATTTACTTCACCACCGGTACACAAATCAATTTTGAGGAGCAGTGGCTGGACGATATTTTAGACAACGCCGGCAATCCGCGTGTAGTCAACACGGCCGACGGAGTGACTCTGTTAGAAAACGACCACGATCACGACCACAATGAAGAACATAGTGAGAAAACCGACGACCATTCTCACGAAGATCATGAAAACGCAGAGGAGCACGCGCACAGTCATGACACTGAAGAAAAAGACAATCATACAGACGCCCACTCTGATGAACACAAAGAAGAAAATAGCCATGAACATGATTCGGACAAAAGTTTCGATCCCCACGTATGGACCTCGCCCAAACGCGCTCTAAAGATCAGTGAAAATATCAAGAATGCGCTGCTTGAAGTCGACCCGGAACGTCAGTCAGCCTACGAAGAAAACTACACCCGGCTCCGAGAAGAGCTCACGGATTTGGATCGTCAAGCGCAAGACCTGACCGCATCTCAAACCCGAACACTCTTTATCGTTGATCATCCGGCCTGGAGTTATTTCGCCGAAGATTACGGAGTGGAGCAACTCGCGATTGAAGAAGACGGCAAAGAACCAAGCAGCCGGCGTCTTCAGGAAGTTATCCGCCGAGCGCAAGAGAATACTATTTCTCGGCTCATTCACGACCCCAACGTCAACCGTCGCGCCGTGGAAGTTGTCGCGAACGAACTCCCCGACGCGGAAATTATAGAAATCCGCCCCGGCGCAAAAGATTACTTTGCCACGCTGTCTCGGTTCTTAAGCACGTTTAACGAGTCTTCTTAGTATGTCGAGCCTTACCGCCGAACACGTCACCTTCGCGTATCATTCCGGAGAAACCATTCTCAAAGATATTAATGTAACACTTCAAGAAACGGATTTTACCGCTATTACCGGTCCCAACGGCGGTGGGAAGAGCACACTACTTAAGTTGTTCTTGGGCCTTCTAACTCCTCAAACGGGGAGCATCCGTGTTTTCGGAAAATATCCGCAAACATCTGTTTCCCAACTGGGCTACATGCCCCAGCGCATCAATGTTAATTCCAATGTACCCGTAACCGCGCTCCAAACCGTACTCATGGGGCGTCTTTCCACAAGAATCATAGGACATTCCTTTACGAAATCCGACATAGAGGTCGCCCGAACCGCGCTCGATAACGTAGGACTGTCGGAATTTGCCGCCATTCCCTTCTCAGAACTATCAGGCGGTCAACAACAACGCACCCTCCTTGCGAGAGCCATCGTCAACAATCCTCGCATGTTATTACTGGACGAACCCTTAGCCAATATCGATCCGCAATGGCAAACCTATCTGTTTGATTTACTTACCGATCTCAAATCCTCCATGGGGATTGTCTTGGTCACGCACGATCTTACTCCGCTGCTGGAAATTACTGACGGCGTTCTCTGTATCAATCGTACCGCCCAACATCATCCCCCGCAAGCCTTCATGGAACACACACATTAATTCGTAGATATGTTACTTGACCTTCTTGAACTCGATTTCTTCCAAAACGCGCTCATCGCCACCCTGCTTGTCAGTGTGGCAGTGGGAGTTATGGGCACACTCGTCACGCTCAAACGCGTTGTCTTTTTAAGCGGTGGGATTGCTCATGCTTCTCTCGGCGGCGTCGGACTGGGCTTTTTATTGGGAGTCGCTCCCATTCTCACTCTCATTCCATTTAGTGTTCTTATCAGTCTCATTCTGGTCTTCCTCACCCGAAAACTTACTACAGCCGAAGATTCCGCCGTCGGTATCTTATGGAGTGTTGGTATTGCTCTGGGGATTATTTTTATCTGGCTCACTCCAGGTTATGTACCGGATATGCAAAGTGTGCTGTTCGGTTCTGTGTTAACCATTACGGATCTTGATCTCATAATTATGCTGGGTCTTGATGTTCTTATTCTCGGTACGATTTTAACGTTTTATAAAGAATTCATTGCGCTTATGTACGATGAAGAATTTATGAAAGTACGCGGACTCCCTGTAGAAGTATTCTACACCATATTTTTCC
>JAHEOE010000081.1 GCA_018609785.1 Minisyncoccota bacterium
ACGTGTGTGGTTGATATTGAGCAGTACTCGAGGATTTGAGATAGCCGAGCAACGAATAAGTATTGCCAAATCGCTCAGTTGGCGGATTACCGGAACATTAGCTACAATGTTGATAAGTTTCGGATTTACCGGGAACCCGTTAGCGGCGGTCAAAATCGGTCTCGGAGAAATTTTCTTTAAACTTGCGTTGTATTACGGATATGAACGAGCTTGGGTCAAAATTTCTCAATGGATAGAGCAACGTAACACCTAGCATATGAACTATTCCGACTACATCAACACAGCTACGATAATAGCGCATACCGCCGCCGAAGAAGTGAACGCCATATACGAACGGTATAAACAAGAAGGCAAGGTAGAAACAGATAGTAAAGAAGATGACTCTCCGCTTACGCAAGCGGACACGGTTGCGCATGAGATGATTACCGGAGAGTTGACAAAGCAATTTCCGGATATTCCGGTAGTCTCAGAGGAAAACAAAGAAAACGCGGATCTGTCCGAAAGTGAGCTTTTTTGGCTCGTGGATCCGTTGGATGGGACCAAAGAATTCCTCAAGCAAAACGATGAGTTTACCGTGAATATCGGTCTGATAGAGAGTGATACGCCCGTCGGTGGGGTGATTGTCGTTCCCGCTCTGCACGTGACGTACCGAGCGGACGAGACCGGAGCCTATCGGCGGAAGGAAGGGGAGACCGAACAAATTCAGGTTTCCGAGCGTACAAAACATCTGATTGCGGTCCAGAGTAAGTCTCATTCGTCCGATGACGAAGAAGAGTTTTTCCGGAATTACGACATTGCTAATCGAACAGGTGCCGGAAGCTCTCTGAAGTTCTGTCGTGTCGCCGAAGGTGAGGCGGATATCTATTATCGCGGCGGGCAAACCATGGAATGGGATACTGCGGCCGGACAGGCGATTGTGGAGGCGGCCGGCGGAACGGTGCAAACCACCGACGGCGAGCGAGTCACGTATCGGAAAGAAGAGTTTTCTAATTTGCCCTTTGTGTGTACGAATGGTAAAATACGTATATAATAATGTATTATGCGAATCCGCGAACTTATCAATCAATACTTACAAAAAAGTTACCTTGAAGTGGGACTGGAAGGAGCCACGGAAATTTTCTTTAACCCACTTTTTCAAAAAAAAGAGGAGTACACGCTTGATAGTACGGAACAGGCACTTCGAGAAGACGAGCGAGTTGTTCAAGAGGGAATGAAAGCAGCAACGGACCGTTATGCCCGAGAACACTAATCGTCCGCAGCACTCTCATGCGGCGGAGTATGAAGAGAAAGGAAAATCCATAGATCAAGAAGAATGGTCAGTCCGTATTTCGTACTCCGGTCCACTTCCTCCACCGGAAACACTGAAGAAATATGAGGAAATGCAACCGGGAGTTACAGATCGACTGTTAACAGTAATAGAAGAGCAAGAGGAAAATCGCCGGAAGATGGAACAGACTACGATAGAAAGGAAGTTTACTATTGAATTAGCCGGAATGATATTAGGGTTTATTATACTTTCGATATTCATGGTTGGAGGTATTATCCTCCTTATGCTCGAAAAAGACACCGCAGGCTTTTTCTCTCTTTTTGGACCGGCATTGGTTCTTCTGATGATTCGATTATTTAGTAAACGCCCCTCGCAAACACAGTCTACATATGAGCAAGGCCAACATCATTCCTCACAAACACAAGATCAGCAAGACGGACAGGCGAAAGAATAACGGACACGGCTCACTCGTTGTCTGGTTTACCGGACTCTCGGGATCGGGGAAGTCCACCTTGGCAAGTTACGTGGAAGAGTTGCTTTTCGAGGATATGATACAGACATACATTTTGGATGGAGATAACATTCGTTCCGGTCTTAATAGCGACTTGTCTTTTAGCCCGGAAGATCGGGAAGAGAATATTCGGCGGATCGGCGAGGTAGCCAAGTTATTCGTGGACGCCGGGATGGTGGTCTTGACCGCGTTTGTCTCTCCGTATGAGAAAGACCGGCAGTTCGTATGCAATCTTGTTGAGGAGGGGGAGTTTATGGAAGTCTTTGTAAACTGTCCGTTGGAAGTGTGTGAAGAGCGAGACCCCAAGGGGTTGTATCAGAAAGCGCGGAGTGGGGAAATATCCAATTTCACGGGAGTTTCCGCACCCTTTGAATCGCCTCAAAATCCGGATATTACGGTGAACACCGCCGAGGAAGATTTGACGACATTGGGGCACAGAGTGTATACATATATACAGTCCCAAATATAAAGATGTGAACTATGTCCTATACGTTGAGTCATTTGAGAGAATTGGAATCCGAGTCGATTTTTGTCATGCGCGAAGTGGCCGCGCAGTTTGACAATCCCGTTCTTTTGTTCTCCGGCGGAAAAGATTCCTTGACCGTGGCGCATCTTGCCTACAAAGCGTTTTATCCGGCCGCGCCGCCGTTCCCGCTCATGCATATCGATACCGGCCATAATTTCCCGGAAGCGTTAGACTTTCGGGACTGGCTTGTTGACAAAATGGGGGTCAAGCTTATTGTAAGGACCGTACAAGATTCGATTGACCGCGGACGCGTCAAAGAAGAAAAAGGACCCAACGCCAGCCGCAATTCTCTTCAGACCGTGACATTACTTGATGCGCTGGAAGAGTTTAAGTTTGATGCCGCCATTGGCGGAGCGCGACGTGATGAAGAAAAGGCGCGAGCCAAAGAACGCTTTTTCTCACACCGAGACGAGTTCGGGCAGTGGGATCCGAAACATCAACGTCCGGAATTATGGAATATCTTCAACGGGCGTAAAGAAGTGGGAGAGCATTTCCGTGTGTTCCCTATCAGTAATTGGACGGAGATGGATATTTGGCAGTATATTGCTTTGGAAAACTTAGAGATTCCTTCCATCTATTTCTCGCACGTGAGGTCGTGCATCGAACGAGACGGTATTATTTTGGCCTATTCGGACTATATCACCCTCAAGGAAGGTGAAGAAGTACAGGACCGACGTGTGCGTTTTCGCACAGTGGGGGATATGACCTGTACGGGAGCCGTGGAATCCGAAGCCACCACCGTTCAAGACATTATTCAAGAAGTGGCCGCCAGCAAGACCACCGAACGCGGAGCTCGGGCGGATGACAAGCGTTCCAGTGTCGCCATGGAGGAGCGGAAAAAACAAGGATATTTCTAAAGAACATAACTAAAAGAGATTCGTATGGATCAGAAATCGTATTTGGATATGCAGTTGTTGCGGTTCGCAACGTCGGGAAGTGTGGATGACGGAAAGAGTACGCTTATCGGGCGGTTGCTGTATGACACCAAGACTATTTTTGAAGATAAGTTAGAGTCGGTTAAGCAAGCGAGCGAAAAGCGCG
>JAHEOE010000082.1 GCA_018609785.1 Minisyncoccota bacterium
GCGTGTGATAATGTATTGTCCTGTAGTGAAAAAGTAAAGCTTAATTTCAACGTCGATAAAGACGAGAAGGCGCCGCGCATTCTGAAGTTCAAAGCCGAGGGCGGCCCCAAGACCTATGAGCTTTCGGCGAAAGTTCGCGAGCCTCATAGCGGTTTGCAGAAAGTGGAATTTTGGGAAGAGACGCAAGGCAAAAAGTTGGCTACACGTAACGTGTCCGGTAACGGACCTAAAACCGTAGAGTATACCTATGATCCGGATACGCCGAAGACTCCGTATAAATTTTATGTCAAAGTCTTTGATAAAGCGGGTAATGTCTCAACCAGTGACACGTTGAAACGCCCTTCTGACTCGTAACGTTTATGTTTGATACGCACACTCACCTTCACGAAGAAACGTTTGATGACACAAGAGAGGAGATTCTTTCAGACCTTAAGAAACGCGACATTCGCGGTATTCTTGTGGGGACGGATTTGGACACGTCTCGTCAAGCTGTTGAACTTGCTCGAAATTCGAATCTGTTTTGGAGTACGGTGGGAATTCATCCGCATGAGGCTCAGGAGACCGATCCTCAAGCAGTTATCGAGAACCTAGCTGTTTGGCTTGATGAACGGCGTGTGGTTGGAATCGGGGAGTGCGGACTGGACTACGCCGGTTCACCATCTGAAATCGAACGTACGAATCAACAGAATCTATTTGCCGCGCAGTTGGAATTGGCAAGTACATATGATTTGCCTATGGTCGTGCATACGCGAGACGCGTGGGAAGATACTTATGACATTCTGAAGAGCTTTCAACATTCTCGGGTGATTCTTCATTGCTTTACCGGAGATGCGAATTGGGCACAGCGGTTTCTCTCGGAGTTTCCCAATCTGTATATCTCGTTTTCGGGGATTGTTACGTTTAAGAAAAAGGCAGAGGATATTCAACAGGCCGCGCGGACTGTCCCTGCCGAGCGTATGCTTGCCGAAACCGATTCTCCGTACCTGGCGCCCGAGCCCTACCGAGGAAAACGGAATGATACGCGAAATATTGAACGAGTCATTGCCTGTCTTGCGCGTTTGAGAGAGCAAGAATTTTCGGAGGTTGATGCGCAATTGGATGCCAATGCGCGCGCGGCGTTCGGGTTGGAATGATCTTTAGCACTCTTGACACGGGAGTGCTAAGACCCGCATAATACAGGTGTGAATATAATAAGTAAGAACAATACATATGGGAAAAGTATTAGGTGTTGATCTCGGCACAACCAATTCGGCAATGGGAATTGTCGAGGGAGGTAAGGAACGTATTTTGGAAAATGCGGAAGGAACTCGGACCACTCCTTCAATGGTAGCGGTTTCCAAATCCGGAGAACGATTGGTCGGAGTAACCGCCAAGCGTCAAGCGGTGGTAAACCCGGAAAATACCATTTATTCGGCCAAGCGTTTGATTGGTCATAAATATCAAGATGAACAGGTTCAGGAAAGTTTGAAGCATATTGCCTACAATGTTCGTGAGGACGATAAAGGCGGTGTGGAAATTCAGATGGGAGATAACTGGCACCGTCCCGCGGAAATTTCGGCAATGGTTTTGCAGAAGCTCAAAGCGGATGCTGAAGATAAAGTCGGTGAAGGAATTGATCAGGCGGTAATTACCGTGCCGGCTTACTTTGATGACTCGCAACGTCAGGCCACCAAAGACGCCGGTAAGATTGCCGGATTGGAAGTACAACGCATTATCAACGAACCGACCGCCGCCGCTCTGGCGTATGGGTTTGACAAGAACAAAGATGAAAATATCGTTGTATACGATTTTGGAGGCGGAACCTTTGATGTCTCCGTATTGGAAGTTTCCGAAGATACGATTGAAGTGCAAGCAACCAGCGGAGACAACTACCTCGGCGGTGACGACATCGACCAGGCAATCATGGACTACCTGATTTCGGAGTTCAAGAACCAAGAAGGGATTGATCTTTCCGAAGATACGCTTGCGCGTCAGCGTCTTAAAGAATCGGCCGAAAAGGCCAAGATCGAGCTTTCCAGCGCGATGGAGTCCGAGATAAACGTTCCCTTCATCACCAGTGATGAAAACGGTCCCAAGCATCTCAATATGACCCTCTCTCGGTCCAAATTGGAACAGTTGACGCACGACATTATCGAAAAGACACGTAAACCGTGTGAAAACGCTTTGAGTGATGCCGGACTTTCCAAAGAGGATATTAACGAGGTTATTCTTGTGGGGGGACAGACTCGTATGCCCGCCATTCAAGAACTCGTCAAAGAAATGTTCGGCAAAGATCCCAATAAAGAGATTAATCCGGATGAAGTCG
This sequence comes from Minisyncoccota bacterium, assembly GCA_018609785.1. Taxonomy (GTDB): domain Bacteria; phylum Patescibacteriota; class Minisyncoccia; order SW-4-49-11; family SW-4-49-11; genus SW-4-49-11. The sequence continues at coordinate 2,306 of JAHEOE010000082.1, forward strand.
TTGCTCTCGGAGCAGCCATTCAGGGTGCCATTCTCGAGGGTGATGTCAAAGACGTGCTTTTGCTGGACGTAGTTCCGTTGTCGCTTGGTATTGAAACAATGGGTGGTGTGGCAACCAAGCTCATTGAGCGTAACACCACCATTCCCGCCTCCGAGAGTCAGACCTTTACCACGGCGGCTGACAATCAAACATCCGTGGAAATCAATGTGGTTCAGGGAGAGCGTGAATTCTCCAAAGATAATAAACAACTCGGTCGGTTTGTCCTGGATGGTATTCCGCCGGCTCCGCGTGGCGTGCCGCAAATCGAGGTGACGTTTGATATCGACGCCAACGGAATTCTCAATGTCTCCGCAAAAGACAAAGGGTCCGGTAAAGAACAGTCCATTCGTATTGAAGCTTCTTCCGGTCTTTCCGACGAAGAAATCGAGCAGATGCGTAAAGAAGCCGAGGAACATGCCGAAGAGGATCGTAAGAAAAAAGAATTGGTGGAGCTCCAGAATCAAGCGGAAACATTGGCTTACACCACCGAGAAGTTCATGGAGGACTCCAAAGATAAAATTTCCGAGGAAGACCGCAAAAACTTGCAAGAGAAGGTGGACAAAGTTCGCGAAGTGAAGGACGGTGAAGATCAAGAGGCTATCCAAAACGCTATGGACGAGCTTTCCAAAGCTTCGCAAGAAGTCGGATCGAAAATTTACCAAGAAGGTGATGACGGTTCACAAGGTCAGACAGACGAGCAAAACGGAGAAGATGGAGCTAAGGAA
>JAHEOE010000083.1 GCA_018609785.1 Minisyncoccota bacterium
CCCGCCGACATAACAGTGACGTTTGAGACGAAAGACGGAAAGACGGTTACCTTGACCAAAGATACGCCTCAAGAGGTGTTACAGAAGTACAACGCCCGCTACATTAGTTTGGGAGCGGAGAAATCAAAAGCTTGGTTTGTCTCCGGCCGGACGCCGCAGAGCTATACCCTCACCGTTACCGGAACGGCCACAGGCGAATATACGCTGAAAACTGCCACTAAAAAAGATAGTGGTTTAGCCACGTCCGAAATTAAAAAAGATACAATTACCGCGGAGGATACGCATGAATATCGAGTAATCCAAGAAGGAGGGACACGGAGCATCCGACGGATAAACAAGGCCCCTAAGGCGCGTATGCAGATTGGAACCCCGCGTTATATAGGACGCGATGTGACGTTTGATGCGTCTTTGTCTACGGATCGTGAGGGGAGTGAGTTACAGTATCGGTGGCAGTTCGGAGAGAGGCAGACCGAGTGGCAAACTGATCCGGAAATTGAACACACGTGGAATAGTACGGGCGAGAAAACGGTCTCTCTTACCGTTAAAGACACCGCCGCCAAGGCTAAACAAGACACCGTCCGGCAAACGATTACGGTGACGCCGGTGCCGGCGCGGAAGAAGCGTCGCGAGCTCAAGGGAACTCTGAAGGAGACCGAGACGTCAACGTATCTGGATCGGTTTGTATCGCAAGTCGTCAAAACCAATCTTTCCCAAACCCTGAAGGACACCTACTGGGCTGATGCCCGAAGCTTGGAGCCCGCCCAAGGACGTCAATTTGTGCGAACCGACTATCAAACATTACGGTGGATCAACTGGAGTCTTGATATAACAGAAGACTCCTCGTATACACTCTCCCTCTCAGAGAATATGTCCGAACGCCTACAGGAGGTGAATAAATTGCTTTCCAAACAAGATGAAACATTCCTAACCGCGCATAACAAACGTACGAACGGACAGATTGGAGAAGGGCTTGGCGAATGGCGGGCTCTCGCCAAGGAAAATCCGTGGTATTATGTGGTGGTGTGGAATGAGTTAAGTAAGTAATCCTAAAGTAAAGCTATGGATAATAAAACAAAAATACGTATCTGGTATACAACTAGTTTTAGTGCTGTCCTTCTATTTTTATTTGTTTGGGCCTATTCATTTGTTATATCCCCTATAACAAATGTTCTGGTTTTTGTAGGGACTTCTATAGCTATGGGTTTTGCTCTTTTTATTCAGTTATATTTTTGGAAAACTCCTATTTCTAATATATTTAAAATCATCAGTTTAGTTTTAGACAGTATAATATTATTGAGTTTAATAACCAATATTTATTTCGAACTAACATTTTAAAAAGTATCTCAAAAGTCTTATATTTAGGGTATCACGAGCAGGTGTAGGTTTATATGAAGTAGAAGTAAATTGGGTGATAGACTATATTTATAAATATTCTATATGTCTTCCTATCCCTACGACGAACTGGATTTCGAGAATATAAACTTCCGCGAACGGCCCGATCTGTATCGGATCGGGAAGGGGGAGCAAGGCGTGTTGATGGTGGAACCGTATAAGTCGGAGATTCTGCCGCAATGGCGATTCAAAACTCCCGAAGAAGCGCGGGAATCTTCCGAGCAAAATTCCCCTCCGTTTCTTTATGTTTCTTGAGGTTGACCGAAATATCTCACCATAAGTTTTTCTTTAAACATAAGCCGTTGCTGAGAAGCAACTTTTCCGATATCGGTCAGATTGTTTTTGGGAGGATTGGACTCCAAATCCAGATTCTTCACAAAATCTTCTTTGCCGTTTACAAAAACAGCTGTGGGGACGGGAAACAGACTCTGCAGTAACTGTTTCAGAAGAGCCTGTTTCTGGGGAGGATACATATTCAACACATAATTAAAGAAGTAGTACTCAAGGTCCCAGTGTTGAGTTTTGTTGGCATTGTTTTTCTCCGGTTCACTCCCTAGCCCTCCAAGATTGGCGGCAAAAAAATCCTTTGATGGCTCTGTATCGGCATTCGGGATTACCCCATCCCCAGAGACGGTAAAGTAGTCCGGGTTTTTTTGTATTTCTATATAAGCGTTCGGAAAAAGTACTTTGATACACTCCATGAAAAAGAGGTCCCACGTGTCTATCACTTCCTGGTTCATTTTATATGTTTCGGCAAACGATTTAGTGAATCGTTTGATATCGCGCATGTTCTTTATTCCGCTCTGAAAGAGAAGATCTTTGATCTTCTCATATCGGGGGGAGTCTTGAGTCAAAGAAACATTTTCCGTCGTTTCAAGAAGTTGGAATAATTGCTTTTGGCTTTGGGCTCGGGTCATTTGCGGAAGATCGATTTCTTGATCAATGATTTTTTCCAGATAATTATGGTCAACGTTGGCTTCGGTTTTTAGATGGTTATGGATGCGTTTGTCTATGACTTCTCTGTCAAAACTCAGCACAAAGATGATATTCCTGAAATCCATGTGCAGTCCGACCAGCGTAAAGACAAGGAGAATTTGATCTTCGTAGGGCAAACGATCCAAATCATCAATAAACACCACTAACGTCGTGTTTCTGCGCGTGAGTACCTCCGTGATTTCTCTTTGGTAACTCTCCGGATTGGAGGAGTCAAAATCCGAAAAATCCAGGGTGAGTCCAAAGTTTTTGAGGCTGGACTCTATAAATCGTTGGTACCGGAAAAACGTATATCGAAAGAAAACCGGCGGGAGAATGAAATTTTGGTTGAGGACCGCAAAGATCCGTTGGAAGAATCCGGATAAGACGGCCTTTCGGTCGGCGAAGTACCATGGATTGAATGTGGTGCAAATATATCCTTTTTCTTTTTTTATGCGATTTTGGAGAAGATTGAGTACGCCGGTTTTACCTTCGCCCCATCCGCCGTTGACACTGAGCACGAATGCACCGCTTTGAGCCTGTGGAGAAGAAATATAATAGTCGAAGATGATATCCGCGTATTTTGTGTGATTGAGTAGATCTTCTTTTCTGTGGGTAATGGGTTCGTCCGCTTCTTTTTTATTTTTCAGCCTCCCTTTTTTAAAGGAGAGTTTTTTGAAAAGCCATTCAAAAAAAGAAAGAGTCGCTAAGGCAAAAAGTATTGCTACAATCAGGAGTACAGTATGTTCGAGTGAATGTATGAAGATAAAGGCAACGCTGCTTGCTATCACCAGAAGAGCTAAAAACGCATATTTAAGGATTCGTCCCCATAACGCCCAAGTTCCCCAAAAATCCTTAAAGAAAGATAGAAACGTAAGTACTCCCAAGAAACCTGCAAGGATTACTCCCAAAGGAGAGATTATGGCTGTTTGGAGGGCGTCCACAGCTTCCGTTTTCAGTATCAAACTGGGTGTAGAAAGAACATACGAAAGAAATTTACCGGCAATTCCGGTCACCAAAATAACGACAAAACCGACACCAATTAATTTAAGCAAATATCGCCCAATCATAGGGATATAAGACATAAAGAAAACCTTTATAAAGATTTGTAGAGATATAACATATTTTTTTATTTTTGTAAATAGGTTACCCATATCGAATGAAATGTTTCTTGGAAGAGGTATGATAACATAAAGATGTAGAATGTAATGCTTACACCTTCTCAGAGAAAAACGGACTTATCCGAAACATCACACATTACTGATTGGGGGAGCAAAGCAATGAATATTTGTAGTATAAATTTCCGATATGCCTTCCTACCCCTACGACGAACTGGATTTCGAGAACATCAACTTCCGCGAACGGCCCGATCTGTATCGGATCGGAAAGGGGGAGCAAGGCGTGTTGATGGTGGAACCGTATAAGTCGGAGATTCTGCCGCAATGGCGATTTAAAACCCCCGAAGAAGCGCGGGAATCTTCCGAGCAAATCTATGAGATGTTTGAGACATATAAAGAAGAAGGAGACTTCGTCGGGATGGACATGGCGCGCAAATTTTTGCAGATGGGCTTTACGCGAGCGCGCAGATACGCCAATCATCCGTCCGGAAAAAAGTATGACGAAGACGGTAATGTCAGGCCGCAAGCCCGAGGAAGCGAGGAAAGTGAAAAGGCGGAGTCCGCACGCATTTTTTACGAGAAGTATCGCCAAGCCAAGGACGACCCGGAGTACCAGCGGTTAAAAAAACGGCATAAAGAACGGTATGACCCGGAGTAGTTATTCTTCTTCGCCGATTTCTTCCAGACGCGCTTTCGGAGACATGCGGTTGAGCTTTCGTTCCAGTTCCGCTTGGCGTTGTTGATTGGTGGTCTGATTGTATTCGGCTTTGATTTTGCGCATTTTTTTGCGTCGGTTGTGGCGTTGCTCAATTGTTATGCGTCGGTGTTTCGGACTGTGTTTGGACATATCTTGTCTGATTAATTCTCCTTAAAAGTTTAGAGTAAAAGAAGGAGTGCGTCAATCTAAAATGCATCTCAAAAAATTTAGAAGGGGAGGGGCGAATCTGGAATTTAATAGAGGAAATCCGCTTTTCGGATACGATGTAAGATAGATACATGTGCCTTGCGGCACGATATACGGTAGATATGTGGTATTTTCCATATAGCAAAGTTTGACAATAGAGGGGAGTGTATGGTCTTATACAGGTAGGTTGTAACTAAAAAAGTAAAATATGATCAAAATATCAACACGAACGGCACTTTTAGCGTTGATAGCGTTATTTTTTGTGTTTGCGAATGGAACAGTTCTCGCTCAGGATGAGGAAGAATTTGATTTCGAACAGAGTCAAACAGAAGAATTGAACACAGATAGTTCGGAGGGATTTGACAGTGATTCGTTCGAGACAGATGAAAGTGGCACAGGGGCTGGTATCTCTGAAGATGAACTTGAGACTACCACGGAAGAAAGCGAAAGTTCAGCAACTCAGGGTGGAGCAAGGTTGCAATTTTTCAATTTTCTTTTGCAAAACTCAGGAGTTGCTTTGGGGGGTGTAGTTGCAACTGCCTTTGCTTCCGGGCTCATTACCGCTTTGGTAGTGGGACTTCTTCTGAAACGATTTATGCGATTAAGCATAGCCAGAATTAATCAATCACCATTTAAGACATGGGGGATTGGCCTTGGAGGACTTGTAGGAATTGCGGTTGTTGTTGCTATAGTAATATTCTTATTCTCTCAGATTCCAGCTGTTATGGGATATACATTTACTCTTGTTGCCGGACTTGTTTGGGGAGCATTTATTCTACTTGGTGTAAGCCTTTATCTTGCTGGTGCTTTGATCTCTGTATTAATAGGATCTTGGATTGAAAGTATAGTTACCAATCCCGAAAGAAAAGCCCCGGTCAGCTGGTGGGGTATTGTTGGAGGATATGTGGTTTTCTCGCTTGCTGGAGGTCTGTTATATGGAGTGTCTTTTGTCAGTCCGGTTTTGGGAGGGATTCTCTCGTTTATAGTTATAAATCTAATTGTTATTCCTCTTGCTATAGGAGGAGTATGGCAGACAATGTGGTTGATGGGCGTGAAGCGTTCTTCGAATAATTAAATGAAAAATATAGTTAAAGGAGGATAGGCAATTATAAGTTATACGTGAGGTAAAAGCCCATACCTTTACCGGCGTGAGGAAAATTGATATCTTAAAATCAAAGAAGAAGTAAATATTTCTTTTATGAGAAGCAAATCGGTTTTTCACCTCAAATTTCTCATAGCCTTCATAGCCGGTTTGGCGGTGACAGTGGCACCAACGTCAGTAGCCGCTTTACAAACCTACGGAGGAAATAACGTGGCCGTTTCCGAAGATGAGACCATAGAAGATGATGTCTACATCAGCGGAGGGCTTATTGAACTGGGAACCGATGTCGAAGGAGACGTGAATATTGCGGGCGGAAACATCACCGTTTCCAATCGGGTTTCCGAGGATCTGCAAGCAGCGGGCGGAAATATTACCGTTAATGGAAATGTAGGGGATGATGCGCGAATCAGCGGTGGAAATATTCAGATAAACTCCGAAGTGAATGACGATCTGTTGATCGCCGGCGGAAACGCCAATCTTGTCGGCAGTGATGTAGCGGGGGAACTCCGCGTGTTTGCCGGAAGTGTTCAGTTGGGTGGTTCTGTGTCCG
>JAHEOE010000084.1 GCA_018609785.1 Minisyncoccota bacterium
AGGGAGGGTGTCTCCGGTTAATAACGCCAGATGTTCGTCAACCTGAGCAAGATTGTACTCTTGAGCAAGTTCGGTAATGAGATGCGCTTTGCGGAAGGCGGGGTGCGGTTCGAAGAGATAGCTCTTTATGTCACTTGTGTGCGGAAGGGGAGTTGTATCATCCGCGGTGATGCGCTGTGTTCCCCCTTCTGTTGAGATGAGTGTGGCACTACGTATGTGTTGGGCAAGTTTTCCGAACCAGAGCATGGCTACGGCGTTCTTTTTGCCGTGTCCGATTACTTCAACTTCAAACGGATACGGAATGTCGTCAAGTTCCGCATAGTCAAACGCTGGAGAAATTTTGACGCCTCCGCCGTGGGGCATGTGTTCAATAAGTCGGGAAAGTACCTCGTTGAGCGGCGGTTCGGTGTTAAAGAGGGAGCGAGTTTTTGTTGGGCGATTTTGGGCGCGAGCGGGGTCGAGGAAAAAGGCGGTGGCTGAAGGGAGATTGTCTGTCAATATATCAACATTCAAAAATGAAATTCGGTTTTCAACCTCATATACGTGCGTGTTATATCGAGCGGTTCCCAAAGCGATTTGGTCAGTATCATTAGCGATAACATGCGTGTAATGAGCGAATGCAAGTGTATTTCCGCCAATTCCGCAACTTAGATCGGCAATCGGTTCTTCGGGAGTGAGTGTGTTGAACCGTTCGGCGATATGACGGGCAACCGGTTCGGGTGTGGCTTGTTCCAATCCTTCGGGAGTGAACAGCATTTTCGAAGCTCGAGAAAACTTAGCTTGTGCTTTCGCTCGGAGGTTGAGTTGAGATGTGATGAGATGCGCTTGGGAGAAGCCTTTCTTTTTGAGCTTCATTGTCAGACGCGGCAGATCTTGAGGGCGAGTGTCTTTATATGTCCGTAACAGTTTCTGCGCCTCTTCGGATTTGAGATATGAGACATCGTCAAGTGTCATACAAAGAGGAGTTACTCTGCTTGTATGTATCATATGTATGAGGATCGGTCCAGGGGAATTTATATGTTGAAAATTGAAACCCGATAAGGGGTAACCATATATATGGAGGGATGATATACGATAGATATACGATTGTATCAACAGTAGCACGTAGCGGGTAGCAGGTAGCAAGTTATTAGAATTTAGTATTTGGAATCTATAAAAGAGAAGTCAGAAGTGAGAAGCCTGAAGGGAGAAGATTGAAGTCAGAAGCCAGAAGTCTGAAGCCAGAAGTCGGAAGAAGAGATATACGGTTGTGAATGGTAGTTCTTAGCTCGTATATCGTATCTCGGGAACACCGGTTGTGTCCTCCTCTTTTAAAAGATCACATATTCGTTCGAGTATCTTTTAAACGTCGACACGGCAGTCCCCACGAAAATAGGCTTTCGATAGAAAGCCGTAAAAAACACGCCGGTGTTTTTTAAGTGCCCGTCCAAACGTCGATAAAGAGTGAGGTGCCCCGCAAGGGGCGGAGGAGTTCTTTCTACTTCTGAGATGCGTTCTATTATGCCCATATGAAGGCGACAGAGCGTATGAACGAATTTTGGGTATGGTAGGCCGTAGGCGTTAAATGCCAGTGAATACGTCTCTGTAGCCTTCATAGACTTTTACCTAGAATAATTTTGAGATGGGCTCTAAATACCAAATACGTATATGATACAATATGAATGATTTACTAACAGATATACCTATGGAGGAACAGACGTCTATGTATCGTATTCACGGAGGAAGTGAGATTACGGGAAGCATTACGTGTTACGGAGCGAAGAATTTTGCGACGAAAGCGATGGTTGCTTCTTTATTGGGAGAAGGAGTGACTCGGCTTTGTAATGTTCCGCCGATTGGAGATGTTAATCTTTCTTTGGAAATGATTCAGTCGTTGGGAGTCAATATAGAACATGTAAATGAAACGGAAATCAGTATTGATCCCAGTTCGCTTTCCACTTCACGTGTGGTGCTCCCCGAACATAGAAGCAATCGGATTCCGGTGTTATTGTTGGGTGGGCTGCTCCATACGTTTGACGAGGTGGTGGTCCCCAATGTTTCGGGAGATAAGATTGGAAAACGTCCCATAGATTTTCACACGCAGGCCCTTCGTCAATTCGGAGCTGAAGTGGAAATGGGAGAAGATGGGTATGTAGCTCGAAAGACGGGGCGTTTGCAAGGTACGCGACTGAGTCTGCCCTACCCGAGTGTGGGCGCTACGGAAAATTCATTGTTTTTGGCCGTGAAAGCGGAAGGAGAAACAATCATTGAAAATGCGGCCGTAGAGCCTGAGATCATGGAATTGATTACCATGCTTCGCGGAATGGGCGCGATTATTTTTACCGGTCCCGGACGCGAAATTCGCGTAGTCGGCGTTTCTCAATTGAGCGGAACGTTTATGCATATTTTGGGAGATCGAATTGAGGCTGCTTCGTGGGCCTCGCTCGCCTGTGCGGCTGATGGGGAAATTACGGTCAAAGGAATCCGTCCGGAAACATTGGGGAATTTCTTATCGTATTTCCGCGAAGTCGGCGGCGGGTTTCGGTTGGAATCCGAACATTCGATTACATTTTACCGGGAACGGGAGCTTACTCCTACGTCGGTTACCACTGATGTGTATCCCGGATTCTCGACTGACTGGCAACAACCATTCGCCGTTTTATTGACGCAGGCTGATGGCACGTCACTTATTCATGAGACGGTTTTTGACGATCGGTTTGGGTATCTGGAAGCACTTAACACGTTAGGAGCAGAAACCGAAGTACAGACGACCTGTCCCGAACGTGAATCGTGTCGGTTTAAAGGGGAAAATTATCCGCACACGGCGTATATTTACGGAAAAACAGTACTTGAGGCGAATGAGAAAACCATTCACATTCCCGATTTGCGTGCCGGGCTGGCCTATATTATCGCCGCGGCGATTACGGAGGGGGCGGTGTATGTCACCGGTGTTGAAGAAGTGGAGCGCGGATATGGAGATATCGTGCAGAAACTACAGAATGTGAATTTGGATATTGAGCGAGTGTAACATGGTAGCACGTAGCAAGTTCTTAGAATTTAGTATTTGGAATCTATAAAAGAGAAGTCAGAAGTGAGAAGCCGGAATTTAGAAGCCAGAAGCCTGAAGGGAGAAGAGAGAAGTCGGAAGAAGAGATATACGGTTGTGGATGGTATCTCGTGTATCGTATCTCGGGTGAAACAGAATACGTCGGATAAAAACGTACGGTGTTAAAATTGCAAAAATTTGCATTTTTTGTGCAATTCCCGTATAATTACAATTGTTTGATGTTCAGTGTAAAAGAGAACATTCTCTTTTGCGACTGGAAAAGTAATATATTATTCACCATTTATGTCTATGAATCGCCGAGGTGGCAAATCGCCTCACTCATTTAAAAGAGGGAATAAATCCTCCCAACGTAAACCGAAATCGACTTTAAAATCCCATAACTTTATTCATCGAGAGGTACAGCCTCCGGAAGTATCTACGCATGTAGCGGAATACTCGTATACGGATTTGGATCTTCACGCAAATCTTCAGCATAATATTAAAGAAAAAGGATATACCAAGCCCACTCCCATTCAGGAGCAGACCATCCCACCGATTTTGCGTGGTGAAGACGTATTGGGAATTGCGCAAACCGGTAGTGGTAAAACCGCGGCGTTTTTGATTCCGTTACTTGATAAGCTTGCCAAGAATCAAGATGAGAACATTTTAATCCTTGCTCCCACTCGTGAGCTTGCGGAACAAATCAACGAAGAATTCCGGTCTTTAGGCAAAAAATTGGGTCTTTTTTCCGTGCTATGTGTCGGCGGTCAAAGCATGAGGAAGCAAATTGAACTCATTGAAAAGGGAAGTCGCATGGTTATTGGCACCCCGGGTCGTATTATGGATCTTACTGAAAAAGGTAAGCTTGATATTTCTCGAATGTCTACAATTGTGCTTGATGAAGTCGATCGAATGCTGGATATGGGCTTTATTGAAGATATCCGGTATCTTATTCGGGAATTCCCCGAAGAGCGACATTCTTTGTTCTTTTCGGCTACGCTTGATCCGAAAATTCAGGCTTTGATGCAAGAGTTTCTAAAGCCTTCGTATAAGGAAGTAAAACTTCAGGACAGTCCGTCTTCCGATCATATTCATCAGGATATTGTTACGTATTCTCATCCGGAGGAAAAGCAACGCAAACTAAAAGAACTTTTGGAAGACTATCAGGAGGACGGCAAAGTGTTGGTATTTGCCAATACGAAAAAAGGTGTCGACTTTCTTGAGCGTAACCTTCAAAAACTGAATTTCGCCGCCATTGGTATTCACGGCGATAAAGAACAACGGGAACGTAAACGTACGCTTAACCAATTCAAGTCCGGAGAATCTAATATCCTTATTGCCACGGATGTTGCCGCTCGAGGTTTGGATATTAACAATGTCTCAATGGTTGTCAACTACGATGCGCCTGATAATTACGATGATTATATTCACCGTATCGGACGTACCGGACGTGCCGGAGCTATCGGAAAAGCTCGGACGTTCGTTGAAGAGTGAGTGACCGGAGTTTAGTAGTTAGTATTTTGAATATAGTATTTAGGATATATCTCAAAAGTTTGTTATTTCCTATAAATATGCTATATATCGGCGAATCCTCACTTTCCCTCGAAACTTGAACGGTCACGTAAAAACCTCCGGTTTTTACGGAACTCTAACGAGTTCCTATTTCCCAAGGACTGCCGCGTCAACGAAACCTTCTTTAAAAAGGAGGAAAACACAGCAAGATACACTCACATAAGAATATCTCTATAGCAAAATTCAACCGTATATCCACCGTATCCACTCCGATATATCCAGATATTCTTGGCTTCCGGCTTCTCACTTCTGACTTCAAGCTTCTCTCTTCCGACTTCTGTCTTCTCCCTTCAGGTTTCCGGCTTCTAAATTCCGGCTTCTCTTTCATAGATTCCAGATACTAGATTCTAAGAACTTGCTACTTGCTACTCGCTACTATCTTCACAACCATATATCCACTGTGTATCAACCGTATCCGCTATTATATACCAATCTTTACTACCTGATACTTATTATGTATTTCATTCAGAAGACGATACGTTTTTGTTTGGTGGAACTTGTATATTCTGCTAGTATGAATATAGGTTCATAAAAAGAGGGGTATGAAGTCACGTTTCATTATAAAATTTATAATTTTCCTCCTGTTCTTGGGAGGAGTTGGAACATTTGTTGTACAGAGCGAGGTATCTCCTCAAAGCTTTATTTCCGATATTCGCACCCTCAATCAAGAAAATCCGCTCGCAGCATCTTTGAGTTTTATTGGTGTGTATATCCTTGCGTCTTTGGTCTTTTTGCCAGCCGCTCCGTTGACGGCCGCTTCCGGTGCTTTATTTGGACCTTTGTGGGGAGCTGTCTTAAGTATAGTTGGAGCCACCGTCGGAGCCACCGCTGCGTTTGGTATTGCTCGGTTTTTGGGTGAACCGTTTGTGAGGAATCTTTTGAAACAGAAGCTTCAACGAGTATACGAGTATAATACCAAACTTGCCAAACAAGGCTTTGTTACCGTACTTATTTTGCGTTTGGTTCCGGTTATTCCGTTTAACGGATTGAACTTTGCTCTGGGTGTGACCCGTGTACGACTTTCGGATTATGTTTTCGGAACGGCGGTGGGTATTGTTCCCGGAGCGTTTATATTTGCCTTGGGTGGCGAATCTTTGGCCATGCTTGATATCATGTCTTTAGTCGTTGTATTTATTCTTTTTGCGTTGTTAAGTTTTGGAGGATACAAAATAAAACAAGCCGGGTTTATGGACACCGAGACAACCGAATCCGTTCAAGATTCCTATCTCTCAGAGGAAACACAGTCTTCAAAGAAGGTACCGTCTTCAGCCGATGCTTCGTATGACATCATTGTTATCGGAGCCGGCGCGGCGGGGCTTAATATTGCCGTGGTGATGAACGAAATGGGATTTCGAGTGTTGCTTGCGGAGCGGGACGCTAAGAATATCGGCGGAGATTGTTTGAATTACGGATGCGTACCGTCAAAAGCCTTGTTACATGTCGCTAAGGCAGTGCATACGGCTCGAAATGAAGCTTCGAAATTTGGTTTGGATGTGAATGGAGAAGTGAATATGGAGACCGTGAAATCGTACATTAACGGCGTCAAAGATACCATTCGCGAGCATGAAAATGTTGAGTACTTTCGGAACAAAGGTATTGATATTGTTCTGGGAGAGGCTTCGTTTACCGGAGAAAATACGGTTCGAATAAACGATAAGGAATATCGAGGACGACGGATTGTCCTGGCGACCGGTTCGCGACCGCGTATTATTTCCATTCCGGGGGATGAGCAGGTAGCTGTGCGAACCAACGAAGATATCTTTGACCTTGAAACGCTTCCGGGGCACTTGGTTATTCTGGGAGCGGGACCGATTGGTATTGAAATTGCTCAGGCCTTTCGGTATTTGGGGGCCGAAGTTACGGTGGTAAATCTCGGACACCGCATTCTCGAGGGAGAAGCACCGGATATTTCGGATCTGATGCGAGAACAGTTAGAAGCGGACGGTATTACGTTCTATCTTGGCTATACGGCTAAAGAGTTTACGGATGCGCGGACTGTTGTGTTAGAAAATCAAGAAAGAGAGAGCGTGTCTCTCTCGTTTGATGAGTTTTTGATGGCCATCGGCCGTGATGTTTCTCCGTCTCCGCAACTGAATTTAGAAGCTGCGAATGTAACTACGTCTCACGGGCGAATTGCGGTGAATGACCGCCTCCAAACACACAATCCCCGAATTTTTGTAGCGGGAGACGCAAGCGGAGGGTTACTTTTTACTCATACGACCGAGCAACAGTCGTCTTTGATTGTGAAAAACTTTTTTACTCCGTTTAAATCTTCTTGGAAGACCGATCATATGGCGTGGGTTACCTATACCGATCCGGAAATTGCCACGTTCGGACTTTCCGAGGCGGAACTCAGTCGGCGTAAGGTGTCGTATCAGGTTATTGCGGATGATATTCCCGGAGAAGATCGCACAATCACAGATAATTATCCTGCAGGTAAGGTAAAGTTATATCTTTCCAAGGGAAAGATCATGGGAGGAACGATTATGGCACCGTACGCGGGTGAGATTATTCAGGAATTGATTTTGGCGAATACGTATAAGCTTTCGGTGGAACAGGTATTTAACAAAGTCTATCCGTATCCGACCGCCTCTCGAGTGACGCGCCACGCGCTTTCTTCATATTTCTTGGCAAAGCTTACCCCTCGGGCCCGTCGTATGTTACACTGGTTATTTAGAGTATTTGGTTAAAGACAATTCATGGGACATTTAATTTATGATATTGAAACTATTGGTGTGGCATGGAACTCGATTGATATGGATACGCAGGAGTATCTTTTAAAGTACGCTAAAACTGAAGAAGAAAAACAAGACGTACGTGACAAAGTTGGCTTGTACCCCTTGACGGGCGAGATTGTCGCGATCGGTTTGTATGATCCGGAGCAGGATATTAAGAGTGTGTTTTTTCAAGCACCTAAGAGCGAATTATCGGAGTATTATGAAGAAGATGGGGTGCATTATTTTGTCGGAGATGAGGCTACAATTCTTGAGAAGTTTTGGGCCTCGATCATGAAATACAAGACGTACGTCACATTTAACGGACGCGAGTTTGATAATCCGTATATTATGCTTCGGTCCGCGGATAATGCGGTTCCGTGCCAGCGCAATTTGGTCCCGTATCGGTTTAGTACGACCGAACATATTGATCTTTTGGACCAGTTGACGTTTTATCGGGCCACTCGGAAATTTACGCTTGATTACTATTGCAAACGGTTTGGTCTTACGTCTCCCAAAGAAGAAGGGGTTACCGGTCTTGATGTTCCCGAGCTGTATGCCAACGGAGACTATAAGACCATTGCTAAGTACTGTATGCGGGATGTGATTGCCACCGCCGAGCTTTTTAGGGTGTGGAACTCTTATATTCGGACAGCATAAAAGGATTCGCGCATGATAGAGATCATATTTTTATTGTTAGGCTTCGGTGCCCTGGTTTTGGGAGCGGACAAACTGGTGGAAGGCGCTTCGGCTATTGGACAAAAGATGGGGATTTCGCAGTTGATTATCGGGCTTACGATAGTTGCGTTCGGTACGTCCGCTCCCGAACTCGTTATTAATATGGTGGCGGGTCTTACGGATAATGGCGGAATAGCCATTGGGAATGTGTTCGGGAGCAGTACCTCCAATATTCTGTTGATTTTGGGAGTTGCTGCACTTATTTATCCATTACGGATTCAGGATAACACGGTCTCCAAAGAAATTCCGTTTAGTATTTTGGCCGTAAGTATTGCCGGGATACTAGTTAATGAGCGTTTTTTTGATGTCGTGAGTTCCGGCTCGTTGTTTCTCAGTCGCAGTGACGGTTTGGTTCTTTTGGGGTTGTTTTTGGTATTTCTTTATTATATGCTTCTTAGCGCCCGCTCCGGAGAAAAGAACGTAGAAGAAGAAGCACAGACTCTCGATTTGCCGTGGTGGCAAGCAATCTTGTATGTAGTCGGAGGATTGGCCGGTCTTGTTTTGGGCGGTCAGTGGGTGGTCGACGGATCTGTATTCATTGCGTCCGCTTTGGGCGCGAGCCAGGCGGTGATTGGGGTTACGGTGGTGGCGTTGGGAAGTTCATTACCCGAACTCGTTACTTCGGCCGCCGCCGCGCTTAAGAAAAACGCGGATATTGCCATAGGGAATATTGTGGGGTCCAATATTTTCAATATTACGTGGGTGTTGGGAATAAGTGCGGTAATCGCACCTGTGAAGTATGATACAGCCAGCAACTTTGATTTTTTTGTCATGTTGGGAGCATCTTTGGCGTTGTTTGCGGTTATATTTACCGGTAAAAAACAGATTTTCCAACGTTGGCAAGGAGCGCTTTGTGTCGCTGCTTATGTTACGTATATTATTGCTTCCGTAGTGCGTGAAATCGGAATATAAAAAACTCGGAACCGAATATTGGTTCCGAGGGAAAAGGGAGAAATAATTACAATCTTATTTCTATATAAGGAATATAGTCCATACGTTGTTCATACTCTTTGAGAATGGACATAAGAGGTTTGGGATAAGCTCCAATCTGGGAACATTCTTTCTGAGAAAGGGTTTTGAGATATTCCAGATTTTCAATTTTTACAGAACACCTGTGTTGCATTTTATTCACTCCTCAAACAGGATTACCGACTTAATAATACACCTGAAATATTAGCTTGTCAATATGTTTTTACGTATAAAATAAGAATAGGGCGGGAGTATATCCCGCCCGGGTAAGTATTACCTTCGAAAAGGAAGAATGTTGTTTCTTCCTTTTTTTAAATTTTCTTGTGATTTGGGTGGCCTAGACTTATAGTCTTTAGGGTTTCCTCTTATAATCATGATAATTTCTCCAAAAGAACTACACTGTAAGTTGTACTATACAAGGGGTTCTTTGTCAAGTGTTTTTTATGTGACACAACATATGCAAATACCAGGTGGGAGTGGTTTGAGAGCGTACGGAAAGAGGAGTATTATTCAGGCTCTATTTGTTATTATAAACTGAGGAATAAACATGATGAGAATGGTGGTTAGAGATAATTGAATATTAAAGTAAGGCAAGAAGTATTTTTTACTCACGAGTTGTGCTATGCTTAAAAAAGAAAAATCATTAAGTCTATGAGAAAAATTATCGGAGGAACAATTTTGGGAATTATCATGATTGGTGCCGGTGTGGGATATTTTGCTTGGGACTATATTTTTCCGCAATTTTTTACGCCGACGGAAACCACTCTTTCTACAGGGGTAACTAAGAAAAACAATATGGATGTAGAAGTGATAGCCAAGAATTTGGAGATTCCGTGGGGACTGGCATTTCTTCCGAATGGAAATGTGTTAGTGAGTGAACGTCCGGGAACGCTCAAGGTTTTGGATGAGGAAACCGAAACGGTACAAACTATTGATGGAGTCCGGCACCGCGGGGAAGGCGGACTGTTAGGAATAGCACTTCACCCGGATTTCAGTGAGAATCGCTATGTATATGTGTATATGACAACTGAAGTGGAAGGCGGGCTTCAAAACAGAGTGATGAGATACTCCTATAAAGATGGAAGGGTGCGCGACCCGAAACCGATTATCGAAGGGTTACCGGGAGCTCAGTATCATGACGGAGGACGTATTGCCTTTGGGCCTGATGGATATCTGTTTGTAACGGTTGGAGATGCACTGAATCAAGAGGCCGCTCAGGACCCAAAAAATCTTGCCGGGAGTATATTGCGTCTGAATCCGGATGGGTCTATTCCTCAAGAAAACCCCTTCGGAAACGCCGTATATTCTTATGGACATCGGAATCCGCAGGGCGTGGCCTGGAATGAAGCCGGTCAGTTATGGGCCACCGAACATGGCAATGACGCGCAAGATGAAATAAACCGAATTGAAAAGGGGACTAACTATGGTTGGCCGGTAATTCGGGGAGATGAGACGCAAGACGGCATGCGTTCTCCGGTACGCTACTCAGGAGCAAAAGAAACGTGGGCCCCGGGTGGTGCGACGTTTGTGAGCGGCGATTTATTTTTTGTGGGACTTCGGGGACAAAGTCTGTATGAGGCTCGTGTTAGTGAGGACGAGATTGTTGATATTACGGTTCATTTTCGCACGGAATATGGTCGGCTTCGAACAATTGTGAAAGGTCCGGAAGGAAATCTGTATGTGACGACCAGTAACCGTGACGGACGGGGAAGGCCCGCCAGCAACGACGATCGAATTATTCGAATAGATCCGGAGGTTCTTGAAGAATAACCGTACTACTCATTATATTCCCGGATAATGCGGGTTACTTCCATCTCGCTGTTGGTCATTTTGAAAAGATCCACATCTTCGGGGCTGATCGTCTCGAATTCTTTGTTGAGTGTGGTGTCAATAAAATCCACCAACGGTTGCCAATACTGTTTATCAAACAGAAGAAGTGGAGCGAGGCTCATTTTTTCTGTTTGTTCCAGAGTTAGTACTTCAAAAAATTGATGGAGCGTACCGAGACCTCCGGGACCGTAGATATAGCTTTTGGACGGCGCGGTTACAATAAATTGACGCGTAAACGGAAAGTCAAACGTAACGAATTGGGAAAGATAGTTATTCAATCGAGGTTGATCTTGAATATTAAGGACAATACCATACGTATCTTGATTATTATCATGTGCCGCTTTGTTGGCCGCTTCCGGAAGTCCCGGGCTACCACCGGTTAGAATATGGAACCCGTTCTCGGAGAGTGTATCCGCGATTTGATAGATACTGTTGTAATAGCGTGTATCTTCACCAAGACTGCTGGTACCGAGTATGGTTACCGCGTTTTTGATGTGGCTTACAAAGTCAAGTCCTTCCACAAATTCGGACATGATACGGAAAATACGCCAGTTCATACCGGGTTCGACCGTCATGGGACCTTCATTTTTGGCTCCGCGCATTACTTTACTGGAAAGGTTGGGAATATCTTCGGTATGTTCAATAATCTCGAACGCCTCGTCCGCACTGTCCACGAGTTGAATATCTTTCAGATGGTCTTGGGTAAGGGTTTGCACACCTGAGACACAGCTTTGGTTGAGAAAGTCAAGCAGTGGTTGCCAGTATTCGCGACCGACCAAAATAAGCGGAACACGTTGAGTGAAACCGAGATTGGTTTCATTTAAGACTTGGAAAAATTCGTCCATGGTCCCAAATCCGCCGGGAAAGAATACAAATGCTTGAGAAGGCGCCGTAAGCATGACTTTTCGGGTGAAGAAATAGGAAAAGTTTACTGAGTGTGTTACGTACGGATTGATATCTTGTTCATGAGGTAATTTAATCCCCAGTCCTATAGATGTACCGTTCTTTTCGTAGGCCCCTTTGTTGGCGGCTTCCATGATTCCGGGGCCTCCACCGGTAACGGTGGTATATTGGTGAATGGCGAGGAGTTCTCCAAGTCGTTCGGCCTCCTGATAGTAAGAATTTTCTTCTGTGAAGCGAGCCGATCCGAAAATTGTTATTTCGTGTGTATGTTGACCGAGGGCGGTGTATCCTTCTACAAACTCGGACATGATTTTGAATAGCTTCCACGAATTGGTGGTTTGCAGTTCTTGCGGTTTGAGAAAGTCTTCTTTTTGTCTGCGTTTGATTTCGTCGGTGTAGTGACTCATAGTATGTGTGTTATGGAAGGTGTCCCCGACTGGATTCGAACCAGTAACCTACAGGTTAGAAACCTGTTGCTCTATCCGGTTGAGCTACGGGGACATACCTCTTCTTTTTAGCATATTCTTCCCGGATACACAATGTTATCCCATTCCAAAATCTGTGTGTAAGAGTGAGGTTTGGTCGAGAAGCTCGTCCGGAATTTCATCAATGAACCGTGAGGCGGGATTGGATTGCATTTGCCCGAAAATGCGACGTACCTGAGTATTGGTGAGGAAGAGTCGGTCTCGCGCGCGTGTCAGTCCCACATAGCAAAGGCGTCGCTCTTCTTCCAAGTCTTTGTCCGAGGTGAGACTGCGGCTGTGCGGCAAGAGATTTTCTTCCAGACCGACAAGAAAGACTACGTTGAATTCCAATCCTTTTGCCGCGTGGAGAGTCATCATGGTTACCGCGTCCTGAGGACCGGATTCATCCGCGTCAGTGAGTAAAGCGGTCTCTTCTAAAAGTTCGTACAAACCTTCCACGGCCGGCAGATGATCATACTTTTGGGTTACGGAAAACAGTTCCTCGATATTTTCGAGTTTGGCTTCGCCTTTGTCATCTTTTTTGAGATATTCGGTATAGCCTGTACTGTTGAGAAGTTCGACAACAATTTGGGAAAGCGGGCTTGTTCCGCTGTGAAGTTTTTCTCGGAAAGACTGTATTTGCTCTATGAATCGTGTGACACCGTTTTTGGCCTGTCCTTTAAGCGGAAGTTCATATTTGTCCGGATCGGAAAGCAGTTCAAGAAGTGTTACGGATTCAACGTCCTGCACTTCCAGGTAGGTGTTGATAATACGAGAAACTGAAGTCTCGCCCACTGAACGCTTTGGCGTGTTGATAATACGTCGAAACGCCGCTTCGTCATTGGGGTTGTAGAGAAATTTGAGATACGCAAGAACATCTTTCACTTCCGCGCGATCGTAAAATTTAAGCCCGCCGACAATCTGATACGGGATAGCATACTGTAAAAAGACTTCTTCAAGCGTTCGTGATTGCGCGTTGGTCCTGTACAAACAGGCAATATCCGTTCCCCGATATCCCTCGTTAAGCAGATCTTTTATCTGTTGAGCGACGAACATACTCTCTTGATATTCATTTTCGGATTCAACCAGTTGAATATTATAACCGCTTGCTTTGTCGGTCCAGAGTTCTTTTTCGGTCCGTTCTTTGTTTTGTTCGATAACGCTATTGGCTGCGTCGAGGATTACTTGGGTGGAGCGGTAGTTTTGCTCCAGAGTAATGGTCGTCGCTTCGGGGTAGTCTCGTTCGAAATTGAGAATATTTTTGAAGTTTGCTCCGCGCCAGGAATAGATGGCTTGGAAGTCATCACCGACCACACAAAGGTTGTGGTGGTTATCCGCTAACAGTTTGGTGAGTCGGTACTGGGCCTGATTGGTGTCCTGATACTCATCAATCAGAATATATTTAAATCGGTTTTGATATTTTTCTCGCACCTCTTCGTTAGTCTCCAAAAGCCGTACGGTATACATGATAATATCATCGAAGTCTACGGCGTTGTTTTGACGGAGACGTTTTTGGTATTCCTCATAGACTTCCATAACCACTTCTTCGGTGGGATTACCCGCGCGGGATTCTTTAAACTGTTTGGTATCAATAAGATCGTTTTTGGCGTTGGAGATGATGTATTTTACGGTACGGGGTTTGATTTGATCGGTGTTGATATGCTTCTCTTTGAGAATCTGTTTGATGAGATGTTCACTGTCTTGCGCGTCGTAAATAATGATTTGAGGATCGAGTCCGATATGTTGAGCTTCGGTACGCAGAAGTTGTAAGCATACGGAATGAAATGTCCCCACGGTTGGCATACCGGATAACCCTTCGGGCATGAGATTTCCGATTCGTTCTTTCATTTCTCGGGCGGCTTTGTTCGTAAAGGTAACCGCAAGAATTTGATACGGAGCGATACCATTGGCAATCAAGTAGGCTATGCGGTGGGTGAGCGTTTTGGTCTTACCGGACCCGGCGCCGGCGAGAACAAGAAGCGGACCGTCGATTATTTCCACGGCTTGGCGTTGTTTGTCATTAAGATCGGCAAGTATCTGTTCTGTATTCATATCGGTCTCTATCTTTTAAACTTTTCCTATTGTATCGTGTTTAAACTTTCTTGGGAAGGTGAGTGTTTCGGGTATGATATTTGGAAGTTAGTATTTGGTATATAAAAGTGCATTTTAAACGTCTTTTATTTTCTATAAAAATGTTGTATGACGACGAATCCTCTTTCCTTCGAAGTTTGTATGAGTATCTAGAGCCCATCTCAAAATTATTCTAGGTGAAAGTCTATGAAGGCGACAGAGACGTAAAATAGAGGAACCAAAAGATTATTTTTGAGATGGCCTCTAAAAATATGTACGTGTTTTTTACGGCTTTCTCCCAAAAGCATATTTTCGGAGGGACTGCCGTGTCGACGTATATTACGGTTGTGTCCTCCTCTTTTTAAAGAGGAGGTGTCCGTAAGGACGGAGGAGTTCCCTCTACTTTTGAGATGCGTTCTAATAACGTGCTACCTGCTACTAAGTCTCTAAAATGAGGAGTATTTTCTCTGTATTGGGTACATGGAATATGAGGCTCGGAGCGGATTTGCACCGCTGTACGAGGTTTTGCAGACCCCTGCCTAACTACTCGGCCACCGAGCCGATTTCGGTATCTGATTTCCCATTATGCCACGCTTTGCGGATATCTGCAATAAGAGCGGTATAACTTCCTTTATACCGAAATCCGGCGGCATAGCGATGCCCTCCACCGCCCAGGTACTTAGCTATCTGTTCCACGTTAACATTCTTAAAAGAGTCGGTACGGAAACTTCCTTTGAGGTTTCCATCTTCATATTCGGTTGCGAGAAGACCAAACGAGCTTTCCGAAATGGTGCCGATAAGAAGAGCGAGTTTGTCCAGTTGAAGATCTTTGGAAGATAGGTTGAAGGATTTGAGAACACTGTGAGGAATATGGGTGTGTGCCAGGGCGGGTGATTGTTCCAGAGAAAGATCTTCAAGTGCTTGACCCCAAATGTTGAGTGCTTGGGGAGTGGTTGAGTGTTTGAGATAACTAGTGACACGTTCGAGATCGCCGCCGTATCGGAGTAGTTTGGCGACATAGTGAAGTGTAGTTGAGGACGTATTATGTTGAAATCCGCCGGTGTCAAAAAAGATACCGGCGAGTAAAGCAGTTGCGGCTTGGGGAGGTACATGAATTTTGTGCTCAAAAAACATAGCAGAGATAATTTCAGATGTTGAGGATACGGACGTGTCAAGATAATTGAGCATGGCAAAGCGGTCGGAAGGATGGTGATCAATGTTGATTGTTCGAGACTTGTAGGACGTATGATAAAACTCAATACGGTCCGGTTCTCCGGCATCCAAGGTGATAAACAGATCGGCGTCTTTAAGTTGAGGATTGTGTGTGAGATGACTGATCTGAGGAATGCAGGTGAAAGCGGGACCGGGACGTGACTCGGTGGCGGGGATAAGAATATGATTCGGTGAAGAAAGCGTATGGTATAATCCAAACATGGCTCCCAAACCGTCTCCATCGGGGCCCTGATGAGTGAGTAAAACGATGTGCCGTGCGTCTCGGATGGTTTGTAGGATGTCTCCGAGTGTGGAACTACTTGGTGTCTGTAGAGGTGTCTCGTTCTTCATCAATTTGCTCGAATAATTGTTGAATACGGGGAACTTCGTTCGTACCTTCATCTATACGAAAGAGAAGTTTGGGAGTACGACGTCGTTTGAGAAGATCGTCCAGTTCGGCGCGA
>JAHEOE010000085.1 GCA_018609785.1 Minisyncoccota bacterium
CCCGTTATGATAATTACTAAACTCATATTTATTACAATGCTTGCCAAAAAATAATACTTCTCACGCATGAACCAAACGGCGGTTCGAAGATGCGTATAGTGAATCAGAACATAGACCGCCAGCCCTGGGATACCGGCGGCGACCAGTGCCCCTAAGAAGATACTGCTCGTATTCCGTGTCTCCCCTACTCGTTCTTTATATCCGGCGAACCCTATTCCGAACGTTGGATGCTCGTTCGAAGTCCGCAAAGCTGTTTTATAGTCCTCTATACGACTGACGACATTGACATCTTTTACGTTACGTTTGACAACTTCGTCTTCATCTCGCTTTTGGGCTTCCTCTTTGGAAATACTTTCTCCATCCGTGGTCTCGTAATGCGTGGTACTCTGCGTAATGATGGATATGGCTCGGTCTGACAAGGAAAACGGACTTAAGGCAAGTAGTTCAATGCACACCAGGGCAAGAATCGTAAGCCCCGCTGTCTTCCCCATATGCGAGAATACCGTTTTAACCCGGTATTTGGCCGGCCACAACAAAGCGGTATAAAAGACAATTCCGGTTATTACCAATGCCAACCAGCCGGCCCGCGTAAGGCTGAGAATTGTGACCATTACGCTGAAAAAGAATAACACCCACCACCAGGAGTTCCACCGCGAGGAAAACCAGTGCGCGGAAAAGAATGTAAGCGGCAGCAAAAGAGCGATAACCACCGCGGTCCAAATGGCTAACCAGTTGGGTTCCGGTAAGAGACCGTTTACACGTCCCTCAAACACCATGAAGGCCGGCAAACCCACTTTGAAGGCAACTGCTTGATACAAAGCAACCAGAATATGAATGATTGTTCCCCAAAAGAGTCCCACGAAGACCGTGTGTAGTCGATTTCGGCAGCGTACCGTATACAGAAACACCGCAAACGTCAAAAGCATAGTCACAAAGGAAAGCGTCTGAGTTATTGTGGGTTGAAGAGCGGTATGAAGTAATCCCCCGATGAGACCCAAAACGAGTAAAAGTACAGGCAATATCAGGTAATATATTTCAGGTGAGGAGAGTGAGAGTATGGGGGGTGTTTGCGAACCGGTTCGTCTGAGATATATGTCACGTCCGATAAACCAGGCTATAAGTCCCGCAAGCGCGAATTGATGAAGTCTGATATCAAGACCCGCTACAGAAACCTGCAGAATCTCCAACGAGAGAAGAATCACGAAGAGACATAGAAAAACGTTGGTCAGTCGGTCAAACATAGTCAATGGGTTACGTTAGGTAAAGATTAGAGGTCATCTCAAAATTATTCTAGGTGAAAGTCTATGAAGGCGACAGAGACGTATTCACTGGCATTTAACGCCTACGGCCTACCATACTCAAAATTCGTTCATACGCTCTATCGTATTCATATGCGTAAGATAGAGGAACCAAAAGTTTATTTTTGAGATGGCCTCTAGGAAGAAACAAATGCTTGCAATTTTTCAATGAATGTATCAATGTCTTGTGAGGATGTATCTTTCAAAAGACCGATGCGAATAGCGCTCTGAATACGTCTGTCATCTTGGGTAATAGTCTCCATAACATGGGAAGGCTTCCAGGCGCCGCTGTGACAGGCCGAACCTCCGGAAACGGCAATTCCTTGGAGATCAAGATACATAATCAGATCTCCGGCAAACACGCCGGGAATGGAGAAATGTACATTATTGGGCAAACGTGCCTCCGGCGCTCCGTTGAATATAACGGGAAAATCTCGGTCTTGCAACCGGTGATGTGTATAGTCTCGCATTTCAGTTATATGAGCTTTCTCTTGGGCATGCTCTTTTGATGAAAGTCGCGATATGGCTGCTCCCATACCCACAATGGCGGGAACATTTTCGGTTCCCGGCCGCAGTTTGTATTCTTGATCTCCGCCGAAATACAAGGGAGTAAGCGAGATATCTTCTCGTACATACAACGCGCCCACTCCTTTGGGACCGTATAGTTTATGTCCTGATAACGAAAGCATATCCACACCCAGTATGGAGACATTACAGTCAAGAAAATACCCGGCCTGCACCGCATCGGTGTGGATATACGGATATGGTGTTTCTTGTTCTCTCCTCCATTCTTTTATAATACGACTTATTTCGGAAATCGACTGAATGGTTCCAATCTCATTATTGGCATACATGATCGAGACGCAGACGGTTTGGGGCGTAAGTGCTTGAGTAAGTTCGTCGAGACTGATCTGTCCTTCTTCAGAAACGGAAAGCTCGGTTAAGGTTATGAGGTTACGTTTGGCGAGACTTCGTAACGGTTCTAAAACCGAGGAATGTTCTATCGCGCCGGTAATAACGTGCGGCTGTTCATTAAAACCCTCTTGTTCTCCGGTTATCAGTCCTTGTAAAGCTATATTATTTGCCTCTGTCGCCGAGCTTGTAAAGATAACTTCCTGCGTTTTGGTGTCTAATATATTGGCTACTTGAGCACGCGCCCACTCTACCCCTTTCCGTGCTTCTTGACCCGCTCGGTGTGAACTGCCGGGATTGGCAAATATGTCCTCGAAATACGGGACCATAGCTTCTCTTACCCGAGGATCAATCGGTGTGGTGGCATGTCCGTCAAGGTAGATATATTCCGCCTCCATAGCTAGTATATTCGGTTCTCGCGCATACTATCGGACATACGTTGATAGATATCTTGGTATTGATTCTGATCGTTATAACAGACAAATCGATCAAAACGCGGTTTTTCAACACAGTTGGAGACAGTGGCTCCTTTTTCGTTGGTGACCACTTCCAAGGCAAATCCATCCTTTGTTGTAAATTGAACTTCCACAGCGCTGCGTTTTTGTTCTTCAACTTGAGCTTCTATGATATCTGAGTCCACGGGGTACTCAATGGAATATTCGGGGGTTTCATAGCGCTTCCAATTCTGAACTCGACTGAACGGAATCCGTTCTTCGGATGTATCGGTCCGATCGGTATTTTTTTCTTCATCTTGAGAAAGCCACGGTTTATCAGGATGATTTTCTAACAGATAGTCGTATAGAGATGTTCGCTCTCCTTTTTCCTCATCAAAAAGCGGTGTACCGCCTGTATACATCGTATCTTGGGAATCTCCGTACCGATTCAAATCATTTTCTTCAATCCAATCTCTAACCGCTTGTCGTTCTTCTTGAGGAATATCTGCATATAGTTCGTCATTTTCTGAAGTTTGGTTGTCTTGAGGTTGAGATGGTTCTTCAGAGGGAGTATTGGTTGAGGGAGTACTCTCTGTAGACTCGGATTGCATCATACGATAGATTAGAAGTCCGCCGACAATCACAACCAAGATAATAAGTATGGTAACGAGAGTTTTGGTTGACATAGAGATCGATTAAATCGTTTTCCAAAGTATATCACACCTTGGTTATATGTACCATAAACACTTGCCATCTCGCTTTGTATAGCGTATCCTGGGAATAGTCTTTTAATAAACACTCCCCTATTGCTATGCAATTTTTAAAACGATTTTTACCCGATCCGAATAAACAGACCCTAAAAAAACTCTATCCTCTGGTCAATCAGATTAATGATTGGGAAGCTACCTTTCAAGAGAAAAGCAACGAAAACCTGAGAGCATATACGTCAGTATTACAGGAACGGATCCAGAACGGTGAAACTCTTGACGATATTTTACCGGAATCATTCGCGCTTGTACGAGAGGCCGCTCAACGTACATTGGGAATGCGACATTTTGATGTGCAGTTGATCGGAGGAATTGCTTTGCATAAAGGCTATATCGGAGAGATGAAAACCGGAGAAGGAAAAACGTTGGTTGCCACCCTTCCCGCTTATTTGAATGCTCTCACAGGTAAAGGGGTGCATATTGTTACGGTCAATGATTACCTTGCCCGTCGCGATACGGTCTGGATGGGACAGATCTTTCATTTTCTGGGATTAAACGTTGGGTCCATCACCAGCGAGGGAGCGTTTCTCTATACCGAAGAAGGGGTCTCCGAAGAGACTGATGAGTATCGTGACACGCATGCTTCTTACAACGTAGAAGATGACTATCTCGTAACCTCCGAACGACGTGAGGTCTACCGAGCGGATATTGTTTACGGTACGAACAACGAATTCGGGTTTGATTATCTGCGTGATAACATGGCTCAGTCTCTTGAAGATATGGTTCAGCGCGATCTCAATTTCTGTATTATCGACGAGGTGGACAGCGTACTTATTGACGAGGCGCGTACGCCGCTGATCATTTCAGCGCCCGATCAAGAATCACCTCAGCTTTACAAAACATTTGCTCGGATTGTTCCTCAATTAACCCAAGATACGGATTATACGGTTGATGAGCAGATGAACAGTGTAAGCGTCACCGACTCAGGGATCGACAAGGTCGAAAAAGCATTGGGTCTTGAGAATTTATACCAAGAAAAAGGCGTGGTCTACGTTCACCATCTGGAACAGGCGCTCAAAGCACAGGCCCTTTTCAAAAACGAAACCGACTATGTCGTCCGAGACGGACAAGTCATCATTGTTGATCAGTTTACCGGTCGACTTATGCCCGGTCGTAGGTTTGGTGAAGGACTTCACCAAGCTTTGGAGGCCAAAGAAAGCTTGGATATTCAGCAGGAGTCCAAGACCATGGCTACAATTACGTTCCAGAACTTTTTCCGCATGTACAACAAACTGGCCGGTATGACCGGAACGGCCCTTACCAGCGCGGAAGAATTTGACAAGGTATATAGTCTGGGAGTGGTCAGTATTCCCACTCATGAACCTGTAAGACGTCAAGATTTGCCCGATAAAATTTATAAAACCGAAGACGCCAAATTCAACGCCATTGCCGAAGATATCGCCGAACGGCAACAGCGAGGCCAACCGGTTTTGGTGGGGACGGTCTCCATTGAGAAAAGCGAACGCTTGGCAGATGTTCTCAAAAATCGTGGTATTCGGTGCAATGTACTCAACGCCAAACATCATGAGTCAGAAGGAGCGGTCATTGCCAACGCCGGGAAGAAAGGTACTGTCACTATCGCCACTAACATGGCCGGACGCGGAGTGGACATCAAGCTCGGCGGTCCCGAAGCTTCCGAAACGGAAAAACAGGAAGTTATGGACCTGGGAGGTCTTCATATCATCGGTACGGAACGTCATGATGCTCGAAGAATTGACAACCAACTTCGCGGACGTTCCGGTCGACAAGGAGAACCCGGTTCCACTCAGTTTTATCTTTCTCTGGATGACGATATGATGCGTGTATTCGCCACCGACTGGATTCGTTCCATAATGGATCGTACCAATCTGCCGGAGAATGAACCGATCGAACATCCGTTGATCGCCAAAGCGGTGGAGCATACCCAGACCAAGATTGAAGGATACCACTTTGATTCTCGTAAGCACCTTTTGGAATATGATAACGTTATTAATAAACAGCGAGAGATTATTTACGAAAAGCGTCGGCATATTCTTGACGGAACAACCAATGTTGAAGACCTTACGTCTTCTCTTTTGGAAGAATATATCTATCGTATTGTTTCGTTCCATACCAGTGCCGAAACACTGAAAGATTGGGACTTGGCTCAGATAAGTGAAGACGTGAGTACGCTTTCCCCTCTTGACTCCCATGTTAAAGAAACCTTGGAAACAATTCGTGAAAAAGACACGGACATGGCCTCTAAGAAGCAAGAGATGTCCGCATTGCTTACAAGTACGCTTTCGCAATATTTGGATGCTCGCTTCTCTGCCCTCAATGAAGAGGCTCGGGAAGAATTACAGCGAAAACTGTATTTGCAGACCATTGATATTCTTTGGATGGAACATTTGGAAGTTATGGATTATATGAAAACCGGCGTGCGTCTGCGTGGCTATGCGCAGAAGGATCCGCTCGTGGAGTATAAAAACGAAGGCTTTCGTTTGTTTGAAAACCTCCTCTCCAATATATCAGAAAAGTATATTACCAACCTCTTTCAAGTTCAGGTTGAGGCTTCTACGGACAACGTAGGCTATAATCCGTACGAAAATGCAGAAGAACATCACAAGTCACCTGCTTCTTACACCACTTCATCACCTGCCTCCGATTCTCAATCCGGCGGAGAAAAGTCTTATGAGACTCATACTCAACGTGTCAGCGAAAAAGTGGGACGCAATGATAAATGCCCGTGCGGAAGCGGGAAAAAGGCGAAGAAGTGCCACCCGGAATATACGAAGTAAGAGTTTGTATTTAGAATATAGTATTTGGTAATAAGTAGCAAAACCGAGTGGATTGCGATATACGGTTGCGGGTACGGTTGATATATGTTTCCTTCGGAAACGATATACAATAGATATACAGTTGAGAATAATAACTTATATCTCGTGTCTCATAACTGATGAAAAATAGAATATAACTCAAAAGTCCTCTATCTAATGAAGGAAACATAACCGACAAATTCGTCTACACGACAGTCCTCACGAAAATAGGTTTGCGATAGAAAGCCGTAAAAAACATCGACGTGTTTTTTACGTAACCGTTCAAACTTTGAGGGAAAGAAGAATTCGTCGTTATATAGCCTCTTAATAGAGGTCATCTCAAAATTATTGAAGGTAGAAGTATATAAAGGCGATAGAGACGTATTCACTGGCATTTAATGCCTACGGCCTACCATACCCAAAATTCGTTCATA
>JAHEOE010000086.1 GCA_018609785.1 Minisyncoccota bacterium
AGGTTCGAAATGAATATCCGAGATATTCCCCGCAATTCCCGCCGCGATTACCTGATCCACAATTTCGGGCGCCGCACTTTCCGCCTCGGCAATAATCTGCTGAAACCGTTCCGAAAGTTCGGGCTTGTACAGTTCCAAAGCATCATCAATATTTTCCGAAAGAGCAAAACCAAATTCCACGCGCGCGTTAAACAGTTTTTCCAAATACTCCTGCAACGGGACTTCAATCACTTCTCGCTCGGAGGAATCGCTCCCGCCCATACCGAAAAATCCGCCGCGTTGCTTTTCTTTCGTCTCTTTTTCCACCTGGACCCGAGGTTGTTGTTCCTCCTCAAAAATATGCACATTATCGGTGACCACATGTATGGATTCATCCGTAACCTCAAAAAGCACAACGCGATGTTCACGCCCCACTTCTTCCGGGATCCGA
This sequence comes from Minisyncoccota bacterium, assembly GCA_018609785.1. Taxonomy (GTDB): domain Bacteria; phylum Patescibacteriota; class Minisyncoccia; order SW-4-49-11; family SW-4-49-11; genus SW-4-49-11. The sequence continues at coordinate 431 of JAHEOE010000086.1, forward strand.
GTTACGTCCCCGCGGCTCGGCGGATTTCCTCCCAAATTGAAAAACTTTACGCCGTAATGCTCGGCAATGGCCTGCCCCACAATCGCATCCGTAACCAAATCTTTTTGTTTCAGATATTCAAGCGGAGAGACATCAACACCTGCGCTCTTTTCGGTTTGAGCCAAACACGTGTCACGATCTTCGGGAGTAATGTACTGTTGTTCCGCAAGGATACGAACAATGTCGGTTTCGGGTAACATGAATTGTCTGTTTATATTTTTAGAATACTTTTTTCAGAACGCATCTCAAACGTCGGTTTTTCCTATGAATATACTGCATATCGACGAATTCTTCTTTCCCTAACGGGCGTTTCCTCCTTAGAAAGGAGGAAACCAGGTTGTGTCCTCCTCTTTTTAAAGAGGAGGTGTCCGTAAGGGCGGAGGAGTTCTCCTACGTTTGAAGATCCCTCCTAGATAACCTCGCTGATTTCACTGACCAGTTCATGGAGCGAGACGTCAGCCTTTACATAGTATTTGATGATTCCGTACTCCTCCACTCGTTCTTTATCTTCGGGCTGGCCCAGATTACTGAGTACCGCCACGGGTACATCCGCATCACGTTCTCTGATTTTCTGTAATGTCTCAAACCCGTCCTGTTCGGGTAAAATCAGATCAAGAAGAACCCCGTCTATATCTTGCGTCTCAAACATTTCCACCGCTTCTTTCCCATTCTCGGCAACACTAACCGTATACCCTTTTTGTTCCAACTTCATCTTCAGTACCCGAAAGATGGGCTTTTCATCTTCAACCACTAAAATATGTTTTTGTTGGCTCGTCATAAGAGATCTTTTACTCTACTTCTCATCTTACGTGTTCAAACAATACTTTGTCAATTCTTTTCCTTCTCGGACGCAGTCCGCTCCAGATTTCGAGGGAGAGTTACAAAGAAAACCGTCCCTTCTCCTTCAGTCGATTCAAAGGTTATGGAACCGCCCATTCCCTCAACAATTTTTCTAACAATATACAAGCCCAATCCCGTACCGTCCGTATCTCGCTCCCGAGCGTTTTGGGCTCGGAACAGCCGCGTAAAAATCTGAGCTTGATCTTTTTCGGGAATACCAATCCCCGTATCCGCCACCGAAAACGTAACCTTCTCTTCTTCAAAGCCGCCCTGTAGCGTAATGGTCCCTCCGGCCGGCGTATATTTCAAAGCGTTGGACAGAAGATTTTCCACTACAATTCTTAACAGCGTCCGATCACTTTCAAAAGTTATATCCGTTCCTTCAGTAATTTCAACTTCAACATTTTTAGTCTCTTTTCCTTGTTGAAGATCTTCATAAATGGTCCGGGCAAGATCGGCGAGATTAACCTCTTCTATCGAGAACTGCAATTCCCCCAAACTGACGCGTGAAAGGTTAAGCAACGCGCGAAGCAACCGATTCAGTCGTTTGTTTTGCGTGTAAATTTCCTCAACCGCCTGTTCTCCTTCAGGTGGTAGGTCATCAAGCGTACGCAACATTTCAGCGTTCCAATTAATAGACGTAACGGGTGTGCGAAATTGATGAGACGCAATGGAGACAAACTCCTTCTGAGCCCGTTCCACCTCACGTTCTTTAGTGACATCCCGAATCAGGTCCACCGCTCCGATAATCTCACCATTCGAGATAATGGGAGAGGCAATATCCTCAATGTCGATACGTCGTCCGTCCGAGGTCGTATACGTAAAATCTTCTTGTATTTCTTTCCCCTCCTCAAGAGCCCGGTGCGTAGGCATTTCCGAACACGGAATTTGCTTATCCTCTCCGCATACATCCAAAACCTGTTCGATAAACTTTCCTTGCGCTTTTTCCAACGTACACCCCACCAGTTCTTGTGCCTCAGCGTTAATCAGAAAGATATTGCCGTCTTTACTGGAGGCGATCAACCCATCTCCCAGAGAGTCAATAATCGCCTCGGATTTGGCCTTTTCAAGCTCCACCTGATGTTTATGAAGCTTAATTTTGGATAGCGTCTGTTCCAGCTCTTTTTTGGTCTGTTCCAACTCGCGATTGGTCTCAAAAATTTCCTCAATACGATCCAAATAGGAACCGGCCGTCTCCTGCAGGTGAGGAGTCAGCCAGAATGACGTACCTTCAATACGTTTCAGCGTATCCTCAATTTGGGTTTCAAGATTCTGAAGTTCTTCACTGTACTGTTCTCCCGTATCCTCATCCGTCCGATATTCCAAAAGATAATTGGCCGTATAGAGAATCGTATAAAGCGGCCGAATAAACTGCAGATATCCCCAAACCAGAATTCCCCAAATAATACCGAAAAGAACAAGATTTAAAAGGATAGACCCCCACAAAAAGGAACTTTTCTCCCCCTGGAACGGATCACTTATCCAAAACCATACAACAAATCCGTAGACTGATATAATAAGAACGCCAATCGCTATGACCGGAAAAAACCCGGAAATGACACGTCTTTTCGGGGCGGGTGTCTCGTTTTCATTTGTGTTTTTGGGAGAAGACATACAGCGTATGAATACAAACATTTAAGATTCGGATCTTTCTGCCAACAAAGTCCGCATTTCGGCTTTATCGTTCCACGGATATGTTTTTCCGTCCTCAACAATCGAGGTTTCACTTCCCTTGCCGGTTATAATAATGATATCATCCGAATCGCTCAACGCTAAAGCCTTCCGGAACGCGTCGCGCCGATACCGAATTCGGAACGCGGTTTTTCCTTCTTGATGCCCGGTTTCTGCCACACCGGCAAACACCTCGTCAATGATTTTTTGTGGATCCTCGTCATACGGATCTTCGTTGGTAACAATCACGTAGTCGGCATATTCTCCGGCGACTCGTCCCATGGGAGCGCGCTTCCACGTATCCCGACCGCCGCCGCAAGATCCGAGAACGGCGATAATCTTCTCGTCTCCGCGCTTCCACTGGTTGACCAACGTTGTATAAACACGCTCCAAAGCCTCCGGAATATGAGCGTAATCAACAATTACTCGCGGATGTTCACTGATCTGCTCCATACGACCGGGCACCGTCGTCAAAGATTCCAATCCTTCTTTCAAAATTGCCGATGAAAGACCAAGCTCTTTGCCCACTCCAAACGTCAGTAGCGCGTTTAAAACGTTGAATTCTCCCGCAAGCGGTACCGTAATCTCTATGGGATCTTCGTCTCTCCCCTGAATGAGCACCCGACTTTCTCCCGACTTTCGTTCTTGAATCTTCCCCCGGATATTCGGATAAGTCATCTCTCCTTCGGTTAACCCCACGTAGACAGTACGCTCGGGAGAACATGCGGCGTAGTATACAGCATGCTCACTGTCTCCGTTCAGAACGGCAAAGGGGTATTGGGTTATATCTTGTATGGTTTTAGATGTATTCCCCGATACCGCCCGAAACAACCGTCCCTTGGCTTGTTTATAGGCCTCAAAGCTCCCGTGCGCCTCAATATGCTCCGGATACAGATTCGTAAACACCGTCCCGTCAATATGAATTCCCCGATGCCGATTCTGAGCCAGTCCTTCACTGGTCGCCTCCATTACAAACAGGTCCGCTCCGTTCTTGAGCGCCTCAGCCATCATCCGATGTAAACGGAATCTCCCCGGCATGGAATTACGAACGGTATTGGAATTATCTTGCGTTCCTTCCGAATATCCGATCGAGGAAGAATAGGCAACACACCATCCGGCCTGACGCGCCACGGACACAATCATTCGCACAACCGTGGACTTCCCCTTGGTTCCGGTCACGGCCACCACACGCATACGCTTGGAAGGAAGCCCATACCAAAAAGCGCCGATATAACTGACAAGTCCATGGTATATCGGACGAATGCTATGTTGAAGAATACGGTGCCACATGGAGGTTAGAATTTAGTATTTGGTATTTAGAAGATATACAGTTGCGGATACGGTGGATATACCATTGGGCGTTACTATGTAACGTGTACTGTGCTGTGTTTTCCTCCTTTTTAAAGGAGGAAAGGCCCGTTAGGGAAAGGAGGATTCATTGATATGACAGTTTTTGACGAGAACTCCTCCCCCCTTCGGGGCTCCTCCGCTTTAAAAAGAGGAGGACACATTGGTGTCCGACCTCCGAAATACGACCGCATATCTCTTCTTCAGACTTCTCACTTCTAAATTCCAGATACGAAATTCTATTCACTCGCTACTCGCTACCTGCTAGAAGCCATCTCAAAAATATTCTTTCGGAATATCATATCCTATCATACGCATATGAAGGCGACAGAGCGTATGAACGAATTTTGGGTATGGTGGGCCGTAGGCATTAAATGCCAGTGAATACGTCTCTGTCTCCTTCATATATTTCTACCTTCAATAATTTTGAGATGATCTCTACTTACTACTCATAAACAACCGTATATCGTTTCCAAAGGAAACATATATCCATACTATATCAATAAACCTCGGCTTTCAATTCCTCATACGCCCGTTCAATATCCTCGGCTCCGAATAACGCGCTCCCGACCGCGATATCTTCGGCTCCGGCATCGACAATCCGCGGCAGCGTATTCGCGTCAGCTCCGCCGTCCCAACCGACGGTAATCTCTCCCCGGTGCGCCTCAAGAAACGTACGTACGTTATCAAGAACCTCCGGCTGAAACTCACTGCCGTAAAACCCGGGATTCACCCCCATAAAAAGCAAAGCATCCAGCTTCTTCAGACACGGCACAACCTCCTGCCACGACGTCTTGGGATTGAGCGCAATCCCCGGCTCTTGGCCCTGACTCTCAATCAAATTCAACGCCCGTCGTAAGGAGTCCGAGTCAGAGGCAACCTCGTAGTGAATATAGATCCGCCGACAGTTCTCAAACGTTTTCAGACTCTGAATCAGATACTCCCACTGCTCTTCCTTCACCATCAGATGCGCTTCAAACTCCAGACCGTAAAACTCGGCATACGCGAAAGAGCGAGGGAACAACGAAACATTCGGAACAAATTTGCCATCCATAATATCAATCTGCACATACGAAGAAATCTTCTTCGCCCGTTCTATCTTGGCCTGAAAGTCATCTCGGTCATTGGTTAAAATCGCCGGAATAATACGCATACCTAGCCTACCAGTCTGTTCCAATCTTCACTAAACTTCTCAATACCTCTGTCGGTTAACTCATGCGAGAGATCAAACTCCCGCCAATCCTGTTGCAAATTCACGTCTTTGTAGACTATGGACTCCAATCCTTGGGCGTCGTATTCGTACTCCGCGGAGTCCGGGACCGGCATTTCTTCATCGGCCCATTCCCGCAACAGTTCAATCGGCGCGGTGAGGATATCGGAACCGGCCGCCACCGCCGCTTTGATATGCTCCAACGAACGAACGCTCGCGGTAAGAACCTCCACGCGCTGATGTTCGGTCTGAAGCATTTTAATGCAATTGTAAATCAGATCCATACCGTTTTCGCCGCGATCATCAAGCCGTCCGATAAAGGGTGATACAAAGATATCCCCTTTCGTTGCTCCTTCCATGGCGGCATGAACCGCGGCCGCCTGTTCTTGACTAAAGCAAAGCGTCATATTCACTCGTCCTCCTTCTCGGTAAAACTGACTGGCCGCCGTCAGTCCCGCTTTGGTCGTGGGGAACTTAATATGCGCGTTGGGTATCCACTCGTACATAGACCGCGCTTGTGCGATCATATCCGCCGTCGTCGTGGAATGGTCGGCATAGACCTCAACGGAGACCGATCCCTCGGGAATCAGCTCGGAAATCTCCTGTACGATCTCTTTGTAGAATCCGTAAATTTCGTCGGTGCTGAATGTCTCTCCCGCGTCTAACTTTTGCTTGGCTTCAGGGTGCTTGCTGACCAGCGTGGGATTGGTTGTCTGCCCGTCGAGAAAGCCCAAGGTATCAAGCATTTCTTTGGTCTCGGCCGGGTCTCCGCTATCAAGAAAGATTTTGGTTTGGAGGTTTTCGGGTTTCATAAGATATAGAGGTTATATTTTGGTTTCATTATCTCATACCCCACCCAAAAACACCAAGGTTATGGACAATAGAAATATGAACCTTACGGTCCGATATACGGTGGATACATGAGCCTTGCGGCTCGATATACAGTTGCGGGTACGGTTGATACACAGTAGATATATAGTTGTAGAAACAGTAGTAAGTGGTTGGAATCTGGTATTTAGAATTTGGAATTTAGTATAGAGTATGTAGAAGTCAGAAGCCAGAAGCCGGAAGAAAGATAAATATACAGTAGCGGATACGATAGATACAGGTTGTGTCCTCCTCTTTTTAAAGAGGAGGGGCCCCGAAGGGGGGAGGAGTTTTCGAAGTACTACGGTCACGTAAAAACCTTCGGTTTTTACGGAAGCCATTCGGCTTCCTATTTCCGAAGGACTGCCACGCCGACGCTTAAAAGATGATCGAACGAATATGTAATCTTTAAAAAAGAGGGGGACACATTGGTGTCCGACCTCCGAACTACGACCGCATATCCCTCCTTCCGGCTTCAGGCTTCTGTCTTCCCACTCCTGGCTTCTCCCTTCAGACTTCTCACTTCTGGCTTCTCTCTTCTAAATACCAAATTCCAGATACGAGATACGAAATTCTATTCACCTGCTACCCGCTACGTGCTACCAAATTCTAAATTCCAAATACCAGATTCTAACCACTTGCTACCTGCTACTTGCTACTCTTCACGACCGTATCTCCACTTTATTCCTCGGACGCCTGGGCGGGAGCCTGACGACGATCGGCGCTTTGTCCGGACGGCCGGTCTTGTACGGAAGACGGATCTTTTTCCAAAGCCACGTCATACACATCCGTAAAATGCTCGGCAAACACAAAGGTCATTTTCTTGCGTTCATTCTGAGGAATTTCCTGTACATCCTGCTCGTTCGCTTTGGGTAAGATCACCGTTGTCGCTCCGGCGCGATGCGCGGCCAACACTTTATTCTTCACCCCGCCAATCCGGAGGGAATGCCCTCGAAGATTAATCTCTCCGGTCATACCGACCTCCCGACGTACCGGCTGGCCGGTTAAGGCCGAGACGATGGAGGTGGCCATAGCCTGTCCGGCGGAGGGCCCGTCTTTGGGGATGGCTCCGGCCGGCACGTGTACGTGAATATCTTTGGATTTGAACACACTCGGATCAATACCAAACGTTTTGGCATTCGCTTTGATATAGGAATACGCCGCTTGAGCGGATTCTTGCATAACCTTCCCCAACTGGCCGGTCAAGTTCAGATTGCCTTCTCCGGGGAAGATATTGGTCTCCACAAACAGAATATCTCCTCCGGTCGGCGTCCAGGCCAACGCAGTTGAAATCCCCACCTCGTTTTTCTTATTGATAAGCGTTTCCTCGTACTTTTCTCCTCGCAAATACTTATTAACCTGACTGACCGAAATCTTCTCCGAGAATTCCTCGTCCGCGGCGGTCAGATATTCTTTGGCTACCTTACGAGCGATTTTGGCGATTTCTCGTTCCAGATTACGCACTCCGGCCTCATAGGTATACCGCCGAATAATCCGCAGAAGGGCGTTATCCGTAAAAGAAAGAATCTCTTCGGAAAGCCCGCTCTGTTCTCGCACCCGCGGCACGAGATACCGCTTGGCAATCTCCAACTTTTCCCGATCGGTATAGCCGGTAAATTCAATAATTTCCATTCGGTCAAGCAAGGGCTCGGGAATGGTACTCAGTTCGTTGGCGGTGGTAATAAAGATGACATCCGAGAGATCGAACGGCACGTCAAGATAATGGTCCGTAAACTCTTTGTTCTGGGCCGGATCCAGCACTTCCAAGAGCGCCGAAGACGGATCCCCCCGAAAGTCGGCGCCCAATTTGTCAACTTCGTCAAGCATCATCACAGGGTTACTCGTCTTCGCGTTCCGAATACCCTGCACAATCCGTCCGGGCATGGCTCCGATATACGTGCGTCGGTGTCCGCGAATCTCGGTCTCATCTCGCACACCGCCCAAAGAGACTTTACAAAATTCGCGACCGGTCGTACGCGCGATTGATTTACCAATGGAGGTCTTTCCCGTGCCGGGCGGTCCCACAAAACACATAATGGAACCCTGCGGTTTGTCGTTCATTTTCTCAACCGCCAGATACTCGAGAATTCGGTCTTTCACGTCGGGCAGTCCGTAATGCTCTTCGTCAAGCACGCTTTGAGCCTCTTCCAGGTTGATCGAAGTCTGGTCTTTTTTCCCCCAGGGCATGTCCGTGAGCACTTCCAGATAATTCTGAATATTGGAACTCTCAGGTGTGAAAGGGGGCATCTTTTTAAGACGAGCCAGTTCTTTCCGCGCCTTTTTCTTGACTTCTTCGGGCATATCCGAGTTCTCCACAGAGTCTTCCAGTTCGGCGTACTCGCTTTGCTCTTGACCCCCGCCGGCTCCGCCGCCCAACTCTTTCTCAATCGCCTTCATCTGCTCGCGGAGCATGTTTTCTTTGGCCTGCTTGCCCATCTGCTTCTGCGTCTCCTGCTGGACTTTCTCTTCCATCTCCATGACCTCCTTTTCTTTGGCCAAGTAATAACTGATCTGTTGCAGTTGGGTGAAGACGTCTTCGGTCTCCAACAGGCTTTGCTTTTCTTTATTGGAAATATTAAGCACCGCCGCGGTTAAATTCACCAGTCTCCCCGCTTCGATATCTTCGCTGAAGACTTCGTTAAGCATTCCCAACGGGGCGGACATGCCTTGGTTGATCAGATCTCGCAAGACGTGTTTGATGTGACGCATGAGAGCCTCCACTTTCGCGTCCGAGGCATCCGCCGGGTGTTGCGGGAGCGGTTCGTACTCGGTCTGAAAATACCCGTCTTCTTCAACCACATGCGTTAACGTCTCACGCTCCTGCCCCTCAATCAACGCGCCCATGGGGCCTTCGGGCATACGCCACACCCGCACGATACGAGCTTTGGTCCCCACCTCGTAGCAGTCTTGGGGGGTGATCTCATGTTCGGGATGTTTCTGAAATACAAATATCGGACTGATGTCCTGTTCCACCGCCGTATTGAGCGCCGTCACGGACGACTCTCGTTCAAACACCAAGGAGACAAGCTCGCCCGGGAACACCACTTTATTTTTCAGAGCGATCAACGGAGTTCGGTCCGGATTTGCGGGCGAAGCGGGTTGGGAGGTACTCATAACACTAAAATGTACTTATTTTCAGATAAATTCTATATTCGCGATCGGCAAAATCACACACCGTAGACACAAACTCTTGGATAAGCGCGCAATAGTCCGTAATATCGGCCGCTTCTTTGGATACGAAATAACACAGACCGGAGACGCGATCAGTGGCAGATTCCATATAGGTCTGATTGACCACCGAAAACACGTGCTCCGCTTTGGCAATGTCCCCTTCCACTTCGGAAGGCGTGGTAATCGGAGACAGCAAAACGCTGGTTATGCCTTGGTCGCTATCCTCGAGAATGTGGAAACTCAAGATTCCGGCGTGTTCACTCATACATATGCTCTCACAGTACGTACAGTTTACACCCGCGCGGGAGCGTTCGTCAATGTGTCGGGGATTGTGGGAGATACGGTTGTTCATGAGTAGTAAGTAGCAGGTAGCGAGTAGCAAGTGAATAGAATTTCGTATCTGGTATTTAGTATTTAGAAGACAGAAGCCGGAAGAAGGGATGTACGGTTGCGGATACGCTGGATATACGGTTGCGGATACGGTAGATATATGAGCCTTGCGGCTCGATATACAGTTGATACATGTGCTCTTCGAGCACGATATACGGTTGCGGGTACAATAGATATACCATTGATATACAGTTGTATTGATTTTCAGAGAGAAGTATGAGAAGGTAAGTGAAATTATCGTAATTGTAAATTATGCCCACCCCGAAGAATTATATTTCCCTCACTGATCTCGAAGTGTATCAACTGGCTCGTGAATTATCGCGATATGGGTTTGACATGTATGAGGACCTTCATTGGGAAACCAAGAAAAACATGGGAGATCAGTTCCTCACCGCCACCGATTCCATTGGAGCAAATATCGCCGAAGGTTACGCACGATATCATTTCCGAGAACGCTTGAAGTTTTGTTACATCGCTCGCGGATCACTGGCGGAATCATCCGAACATTGGCTGGAACTTCTCAGAGAACGCAACCGAATAAGCGAAGACACATATTCGCACTATAAATCTTTAGCCCGTCAATTGGAAATTAAACTGAATAACTTCATCTCCGCCCTCCACCGCTCCGCTTCTCAAAACCGGTAATCAACTGTATATCGGGCCGTCAGGCCCATATATCCACTGTACCCGCCACCGTATATCTCAATTCTTGCTACTTGCTACTCACTACTTACTACTATCCACATCCACCGTATCCGCTACTGTATATCTATTGTCTATCTCTGACATTTAACGTATTCGATAACTTCTTCACTTACTCGCAGAGCAAACGCCACGTCCTCGTCCGTATAGTCCTTATCTATGATTTCCAAACCGCCGATATGTTGACGATTACGGAGTTTACGGACCTCCTGTATATGAGAAGCGAGCTCTTTGGGAATAATTTCGAACCGCTGACACAAATATACCAACTGCGCGAGATTTACATTGTGAAACTTGAACTTTTGTTGTTTGGAAACGTCACTGCCACGTACAATACGCTCTCTCGAACTCAGTTGATAAATATGCTGATCCACCCGAAAGAACTGTTCAACGCTCGCACATTCCTCTTCCGTTTTCTGTTGTTTTATATACCACAGTAATACAGCTTCAATTTGAGCCGCGGCATAAATAATGACCGTTTTGCGAAAGCTACTTCGTTCTTGAGGTGGATATGTCTCGGATAAAGCCAACAGACGAAGATTCGTAATATGCGAAGAGACGCGTTCCAAATTCCCGCGCAATACCGGATCTTCTATAAAATCAAACTCCTGAACATTCATCGGACCGTCCATGTCTCTCGCGTTACTGAATCGCTCGCAAATACCCTAACAGAGCACTGTCTCCTTTACGGATTAAAAAGCTTTCCAACGTTTCTTCCGGATCCGCTCCCAACGAAACGTTATGATACTCTTGGAATTCTCTCATTGGTGTTTGCAAAGATGCTTTCGGTGGCTCGCCTTCGTATATGTTCATACCCTACGTTATATTCTACGCTCAATTATATGCGATGTTTGCCATGCAGTCAATAATACGCAATGTAAACCCCATCTCAGAAGGAGAAAACCACAGCACAATATACTCACATCGTAATATCCCCCTAGCAACGCACAACCGTATATCCACTGTGTATCTATTCTATCCGCAACCGTATATCAACGGTATATCCACCGTATATCATGCCCGAAGGGCATATGTATCAACTGTACCCGCCACCGTATATCCACTACTGACTACCGAAATTCCCCGTTTCTTGGTCAGACCCGCTGCTTGGCGAAAGCCCGGAACTACCGGTGGTTCCGCTTGAGGAGGAGTCTTGCAGACCTTCACTCTCTTCCTGCGAGGACGGGATGTCTTCGGTATCCAACGAAGAACCGCCGTTTGAGGAGGAGTTGGTCTGTCCCAGCGTATCCAGCTTCTGTTGCACCGCGGACTTTTGGGACTCGGGGACAAGCTTTTGGGCTTGCTCAAAGTACTGACGCGCCTCCCCTAAATTGTCTGCCTGTTCTTCCAATAGTCCGAGAGAATATATCGCGTTTACATATTTGGGGAATTGCTCCATCAAACGCGTAAACACTCGTCGAGCGTCTTCCGTATCTCCGGCATTGAAGTAGGCCTGTCCGAGCGCGAAGTAGGTTTCCCGATCGATCACCCGGTTGTTCTGTTGCGCATAATCCCGGTATTCTTCCAGCTTGGCGATCTGCTTGTCTTGCTCCCCGCGCACCGCGTAGATGCTCGCGTACGTGCGATACCCTCGCGCGTAGTCTTTCTTTAACTCCAGAGCCTTTGCAATCTTCTCTTCGGCTGTGGACAATGCCTGTTGCGCCTCCGCGGATAGAGAATCAGTCGCTCCTCCTCCGCCTTGCGAGCGGGCTTGTTGTTGTTGTCGAGCCTGAATTTGCTGCGCCTTGGAAAGGTAATATTCCGCTTCGCGATTGAGATGGGAGGGATTAGCCGGGTCCAGTTCTCGCGCGGTTTCAAACACGGACGTTATCTGCGTTTCATCAAACCCGACTTGGTAGCCCAAAGATTCCAGATAGAACGACCCAGCCATTTCATAGGGGCGGATATCTTCGGAATGAAGATCCGTGGAGCGCGTTACCAAAGATTGCGCGTTCTCGAGCAGAGTTCTCACCTCTTGCAAGGTTTGTTGTCGGGCATTCGAATTCCCGGAGGAGCCGTTGCCTTGCAATTCGTTCACTTTCTCTTCCGCCTCGGCCAACCGCGACTGTACCAAGCCTTGGGTATAGACCACCGAATACGGATTTAAATTGACCGCTCTTTGGAAATGTTCGCGTTGGGTTTCTCGGTCGGAGGCGCGCAGTCCTTGCGCGTAAGAAATATCGGCGCGGTAGAAGTTCGCCCCCGCAAACAGAACTATAAACATTCCGATAAAGGCCGCTACTCCGCCCAGCCCCAAGACAGAAGCGTATATTCCCGGTAATGTATTAACATTAAGCGTGCGAGATTTCCCTTTGAACACCCCGCGGTCGGCATACAAAGTCGTAGTGAGAGCCAGAAACAGAAAGAACGTAAACCACAACAACGCTCCGAAAGCGGTAATAAAGCTCACCAAAATCAACGCCAGTTGCCCGAGAATAAGAGCCGCTAAGGTACCATCAAACGGAAGTTTCTTACGCACAAGCGTCAGAACTCCAAAGAAAACAACTCCCACCGTAAGAAGCATCCAGGCCAAGAACATAGCAACTCCGCCTTCCACAGCGACGTTAAACCACTCGTTGCCAAGACTGTTAAAGCGAGCGTTCCAGAGCGAGGTTTGATTCAGATTTTCGGACCGATACGAGGTCCAGTCAAACAAGACCGTCTGCAAGCCCGTCCCGGTCAGAGGATAGTTAGCCCAGGTTTGACGGGTAACACTCAACGACTCTCCCGTTTTGACATACACATCCGAAGGGTTGAGTCCAGGGAACGGTTGGTAAAAGACGAAACTGGTAATAAGCGCGATTCCCAAAAGCGAGACCGCCATGGAGAGATTACGCAAGGTGAAAGAGCTGTCACCTGCCCCTCCCTTGGTTTGTTCTGCCTCTCCGGAAGATTGGTTTGATTCGACAGAGTTACCCGCCATACGATTAAAATACACCACAAACACACCCACAAACCCGAAAATCAAGACATACAGCGCAGGGGTGTACGAGATAACCAACACCGTAATCAATGAAAGGAGGCCAAATATCAAGTACCCCAGTCGCGAACGCAGACGCTTACCGACAAACACGCTGTAGGAGATGGCAACTAAGGTCATGACCGCCAGAAACAGACCGAGCTCTTGGAGATTCCCCGTTGCCAAACTAAATCCTGCCGGAATCCGTCCGCCAAATATACTCCGTACGGGCCCCACCAAGGAGGCCAGAAAACCTACGGTCATCAGCGCCGTGGAAAGCGTGAAAAGCCCGAGCGCTCGACGTACATCACGTCGGGAAAAGGTACCAACCGTAATTCCCACCAAAATACTCAACGCAAGCAACGAAAGGAACGAGCCCGCCATATTTCCGGACATTCCCACCAAAGAATAGTACCAGTCCCGCGTCAACAAGAGCGAAAGAAGCGCGGTAAGTAAAAACAACCCCGTAAGCCATCCCAAAAACGTATTGGTTATATGTAAAGTTCGTTTGAGAAACAGACTCTCCACCACATATACAGCGAGAATGATGGCGGTACCGAGAATCAATAACACCATTTTATTCATCTCCCATACTTGGGCGGTCACCGGAACAACAAAGACCGGGAACAAAAAAATCATCAACTGAATGAGCGGTTTCGTGAGAGATTTCATAGCGGTTTCGGTGTTAAGTTAAAAATTGGACTGTATATAGTATGACAAATAATAAGAGAAATGCCAAATGTCATGGGTATACAGTAGCACGTAGCGAGTAGCAAGTAGCAGGTAGCAAGTAGAGGTCATCTCAAAATTATTGAAGGTGGAAATATATGAAGGCGACAAAGACGTATTCACTGGCATTTAATGCCTACGGCCCACCATACCCAAAATTCGTTCATACGCTCTGTCGCCTTCATACGCGTATGATAGATATTCCGAAAGAATGTTTTTGAGATGGCTTCTCATTACGGAACGTTATACGGTAGCGGAACGGTGGATATATGGGCCTGGCGGCCCGATACACAGTTGATATACAGTTGCGGACACAATAGATACACAGTAGATATACGGTTGTGGATGATAGATCGTATGTCGTATCTTGGACCGGGAACTCAATATAGCTGTGTTTTCCTCCTTTCTAAGGAGGAAAACACAGCTAGGGAAAGGAGGTTTCGTCAATATACAGCTCAAATTTCGAGGGAAAGTGAGAATTTGGTGATATGAGCAGTTTTTAACGAAACTCCTCCGCTCTTCGAGCACCTCACTCTTTATCGAAGCTTGAACGGGCACTTAAAAACCTTCGGTTTTTACGGAAGCCATTCGGCTTCCTATTTCCAGAGGACTGCCATGTCGACGTTTAAAAGGATGCTCGGACGAATATGTAATCTTTAAAAAGAGGAGGACACATACGGTTATCCCGATATACGAGCTACGAACTACTCCTGAAACAACCATATATCAACGGTATATCCACCGTATATCATGCCCGAAGGGCATGTGTATCAATTGTACCCGCCACCGTATATCTATTTCCGCCTTCTATTCTAAATTCCAGATTCTGGCTTCCGGCTTCTTACTTCAGACTTCAGGCTTCTGTCTTCCGACTTCTATTCTATATTCTAAATTCCAAGTACTAAATACCATTCACAACCGTATATCCTACTTCACTGACACACTCTTCTGCGTCATCCCGAGGATATCATGAACGCCAACAGTCAGTAATGCGCTGGCCAGTACCGAAATGCCGACCACGAAGATTACCAACTCCCACGGAAGCGCCGCGAACGAAAACAGTCCGGCCACGGGCGGAACAAACACCGCAATCGCCAGCAATAGAAGCGTTACACTCATCAGAGAAAGCATCAACGTATTACTGGTCAGGTCCAGTCGCTTTGGAATGGAACCGCTCCGGGTGAGCACCACCATACTGAACTGTCCCAGAACAATGGAGACAAACGCGCAGGTGCGGGCAATATCCTCTCCGATATCCAAGCTCAAAAGCCCGACATACCATCCCAAGGCCATAACCAGCAAAAATAGTCCGTAAAAGATGAACGGCCGGATATTATGAAGCGAGAGAAAGTGTTCTTCTTTAGACCGCGGCGGGCGGGTCATCAGATCGGGGCGAGACGGCTCGTTCTCAAACCCAAGCACCGCGAGCGGATCAAGAATAAGCTCCAAAGCGATAATATGGATCGGGAAGAGCAGGACAGGCAACCCCAGTAACGGGATAAAGAAGGCCAATCCGAACATCGCCAAATGAATGAGAATCAGATACCCCAAAGACTTTTTGAGATTATCGTAAATACGCCGTCCGTTACGAATTGTAGAGACAATGGTAGCGAAATTATCATCCAACAGAATAATATCCGCCGCTTCACGAGCAACTTCCGTACCGCGGTCTCCCATGGCCAACCCTACGTCCGCGGATTTAATGGCGGGCGCGTCGTTCACCCCGTCTCCGGTCATAGCCACCGCGTCTCCGTTCTTCTGCAAAAGCCTGACAAGCCGATATTTCTGCTCGGGTAAAATCCGCGCGAAAATATTGGTCTCCTGCAATTTTTCGGCCAACTCTTCATCGGAGAGTTCCGTAACCTCCGGTCCGGTAAGTATGCGCTGCGGATTTTGTATATTAAGCTCTTGGGCAATGCTGTGAGCGGTTTCGGGAGCATCTCCGGTAATCATAATCAGTCTAATCCCCGCTCGGTACGCGATTTGCACCGCTTCCGGAACCTCTTCCCGAACAGGGTCGCTCATGGCAACAAATCCCGTAAAAGTGAGGTCCAACTCCACGGAGTCTCGATTGTCCGGGTCTACCTCTTCGTGAGGGATATCCCGATACGCGTAGGCAATCACCCGATACCCGTGCGCGCTTAATTCTTGGTACTGTTCGCGAAGAGATTCCCGTTCGGCTTCCGAAAGCGTACAGAACGCAAGAACCTGTTCCGGAGCTCCGCCGGTAAACACCCGCGCCTTCTCTTGATTGGGAAGGGAATATACATGACTGATCAACTTTTTGGTCTGGTCAAACGAAAAGTCGGTGAAAAGCTCGTAAGTGGTATGCAGGTCCTGTACCATCACCCCCTGCTCGGCGGCATAATCCTGATTCGCCTGTTCGATCGGATCGGCCGAATAGCGTTCTCCGGCCAGGACAATATTTTCCAGGAAAAAGCGGTAGTCTTCGGTGTCCGGTTCTTCTCCGGTGGCATACGTCTCGCCGGCAAAATATACATGACTGACCGCGAGCGATCCTTCCGTAAGCGTTCCCGTTTTATCGACACAGATTACGTTGGCCGAGCCCAACGATTCGATAGCGGTCATATTCCTCACAAGGGCGTTTTGGTTGGCAATCCGACGCGCCCCGACAATAAGAAATACCGAGAACACTACCGGAAGCTCCTCGGGAATAGAGGCAATCGCCATGGTCAACGCCAATAACAACGCCTGCAGAGCATCACCGGAGGCTAAAAACGCCCCGATTTGCCCGCTTGCCAACAGACTAAACTCTGCGCCGGTATCAAACAACACAACAAAGAAAATCGCCGCGGTTAAGCCAAACGAAAACATAAACAACCGCCGCACAAGCATCTGCATTTCTCGTTGAAGACGGTTATCTCCTCCTTCCACCGACTGCACGAGTTCGCCGATTTGCCCGTATTTCGTATCACGGCCGGTTTTGAGGATTTCCACGAACACTTCCCCATCTACCACTAAAGACCCGCCAAAAACCAAAGCAGGATTCTCAACATCCAGTTCTTCAGATTCCCGAAAATCAACAATATCTCCGCCGAACTGTTCTTTCTTAACCGAACGCGACTCTCCGGTCAATAACGATTCATCTACATGTACGCTCTGCGCCGAACGAACCACTCCATCCGCGGGAACTTTATCACCGGCCGTCAAATACACAATATCACCGGGGACAATATATTTACTCTCCACCTCCTTTTTTTCGCCATCCCGAATAACTTTAACCGTGTAGTCCATAAGGTTCCGAAGCTTCTGCAACGTACGGTCCACTTTGATATTCTGAAAAAGTTGAATCCCACCAATCGGCACAATCGCAAACAACAGAATAATCACTTCTTTGAGTTCGCCAATAACCGCGTAAAGTATGGCAATACCGATCAATAAGGTAAATGTGGGTTCTTTAACCACATTCCAGAGCTGTTTCAGAAACGAGAAGGAACGCTTTTTGGTGATTTGGTTGGGACCGTATGTTTTGAACCGTTCTTTCGCCTCGGCCGAGGTTAACCCTTGATATTTCATAGAGATGTATTTTGGATTGTTACATACCTCTATTGTATCGTGTTAAACCAAAATAAGCCAACCGGCGTTGATATACGGTTGGGATTGGTATCCGGAATGTCGTATTCTCAATACTATCCTTTAGCGACCTGAGCCGCATGCTTCATATCCTCTATAAGTGTTTCACGTTTGGATGAGTCATACAGCGCCGCTGCCGGATGAAACAACGGAATAAGCGTAAAAGAAAAATCATCAGCCGCGGCGGCATATTCTTGTCCGTGCATTTTGGTAATCCCCGTTACTTTGTCAGGATTTCCGTAACGCTTCATAAGATACTCCGCGGAAAACCGTCCCAACGCCAAAATAACACGCGGTCGTAACACATACATCTGCCGATCAAGAAACGGCGCGTATAGCTCAATCTCCTCCGGACGCGGATCTCGATTGGAAGGAGGTCGGTCTTTGAGAAGATTGGTAATATAAATGTCCTCACGCGAAAGCCCAACCTCGGAGAGCAATTCATCAAGCACACGGCCGGCGGCTCCGCAAAACGGAATGCCTTTTTTCGCTTCGGTTTCACCGGGAGCCTCTCCGACACACATAATCTCGGCTTCATGACTTCCTTGCCCGATCACCGGATAATACCCATTTTCTGTCCGATACGAATACAATGGCGATTCTTCCAGTCCGATAATTTCGTCTCGGATACACTTCAATTGCTCGGTGGTTGACTTAGCCATAAAAAGGAAATATTAAGTTAGTCCGGACCGTATTTTCAGAAATCATCATGTCATCTCGGGGTACGGCTCATATGAACTGAACCTTAGGCTATAGGTAGGATCGGCGTTGTGAAGTGAATATGAGCCGTACCCCGAAGATAGATATTGAGTATAGAAATTTCGAAATGACCTCTAAAACGCCTCTTAAAAGTCTATTCTTCTCTACGAATATGCTGTATATCAATGAAACCTCCTTTCCCTCGAAGTTTGGACGGTCACTTAAAAAACACTGGTGTGTTTTTTACGGCTTTCTTGTGAAAGCCTATTTTCGGAGGACTGCCGTGTCGACGAATCCTCCTTTCCCTGACGGGCTTTTCCTCCTTAAAAAGGAGGAAAACAGGTTGTGTCCTCCTCTTTTTAAAGAGGAGGTGCCCCGAAGGGGCGGAGGAGTTCTCATCAAAAACTACTTAAACAACGAAACCTCCTTTCCCTCGATATTTGAACGGTCACTTAAAAAACACTGGTGTGTTTTTTACGGCTTTCTTGCGAAAGCCTATTTTCGGAGGACTGCCGTGTCGGCGTATGTTCCGGTTTTTCAATGCTATGCCAGAAAGGCAATGAATAGGGCCTTCCCCCTACCTGCTACTTGCTACTTTCACACAACCATACCAGCCACCGTGTATCCAAGAATTCCCGGCTTCCGGCTTCTCCCTTCAGGCTTCTGGCTACTACCTTCTGTTTACTTGCTACCTGCTACTCACTACGTGCTACATACAGTCAACCGTACCCGCTATCGTATGTCACCCTTACCTCTTAACTCGACGTCTCTTCATTCGTATCTTCTCCCTCATTTCCCTCTTGCTCTCCACTCGTATCATCGGAATTTTCGTTATCCGAAGAAGATTCTTCATCCGACGGTTGCTCTTCATTTTCCGATTCGTTCTCGTTCGTTGGAGCGTCTTCTTCTGTACCGGAATTTTCCTGTTCTGTCGTATCCTCCTCTTGATCTTCAGTATCTTGTCCCAAAACCCGTTCTTCCAACTCGGCATATGTTCGCGGAAGTTGATCCAAAATTTCTCCGTTCACCACAAGACTGGGAGTACTGGTGAGTCCGGCCTGCTGGGCGGTTCGCGCATCTTCGGAAACAGTATTTTGCACTTCCGAAGAAGTCATGTCTTGTTCAAATTGTCCTGTATCCAACTCAAGCTCTTCAGCGTATGAAATAAAGGTCTGTTTCGGATCTCCTTCTTCACTCCACTCATTCTGATTTTCAAACAGTTTGTCATGATAGGCCCAAAACGCATCCTGCTTGGCGGCCGCCTCGGAAGCTTGCGCCGCGATTTCCGCCTTATCATGAACGGACAACGGCAAATGTCGATATACTAAGCGCACATTGTCATTTTCCTCCACCAGCCGCCCGAGAATCGGTGAATATTGTTTACAAGCGGGGCACTGAAAATCTCCGTATTCGATAACCGTATGCTCGGCATCTTCAGCTCCTTTGACATGATCGGCCGCGGAAACTTCCGGTACGGCACTCGCATCCGTATTTGACGCACCTTGCTGACTCTGTATCACAAAGAAAGCCAGAAATCCGATTGCCACAAGTACGGCAATCCCGATAATAATATTTAATACGGTGTTATCTTCTGTTTGGGGGTGTTCGTTTTGAGCCATAGATATGATGTTAGATAGTGCATTTCAATGTGTAAACTTTACACAGGAATTCCTCTTTTAAAAAGCGGGAAGACGATTGCGATATACAATTGATACACAGTGGATTATACAATAGATATACAGTCGGAACAACGGGCGGGTGGCCGGAACGTATCCCTAACCTGAAGGACAGCCGTGTCGACAAATCCTCCTTTCCCTCGATATTTGAACGGTCACTTAAAAAACACTAACGTGTTTTTTACGGCTTTTTTGCGAAAGCCTATTTTCGGAGGATTGCCGTGTCGACGCATCTTCCTTTCCCTGACGGGTATTTCCTCCTTTAAAAAGGAGGAAAACACAGTAAGGTACACTCACTCTTATAGCGTGCTTATAGCAACGAACAACCGTATATCAATCGTATCCGCAATCGTATATCCAAGAATTTCCGGCTTCTCACTTCTGGCTTCTAAATTCCAAATACTAAACACCATTCACAACCGTATATCCATTGTATATCGTGCTCGAAGAGCACATGTATCAACAGTATCCGCACCTATATATCTGCAATATTTCTACTCTTCAGCGACTGCCGCTTGCTCTCCGCCGTCCGACGACTCTTCCACTGCAGTTTCCTCTTGCTCAAGCTCGGACGCGGCTTCAACATCACCGTCGGACTCGTCATGAGAAAGCGCTTCTTCTTGCTGTTCTCGCTCGGTTACGTCTTTGCGGAATCCGGTCCCCGCAGGTACCAAACGTCCGATAATGACATTTTCCTTGAGCCCTCGTAACTTGTCTTCCTGTCCGAACAACGCCGCGTCGATAAGAATTTTGGTTGTGTTCTGGAAGGACGCCGCGGACATGAAACTCTCGGTATTCAATGCCACCTTGGTAATACCTTGCAAAAGCGGTTCGGCCTCCAAAGGAGCTTCCTCTTCTGATCGGTTGCGGTTGAACTCATTGTACTGATCTTTGGTGACGATCTGTCCCTTAAGGAATTCAGAACTACCGCCGTCCGTAACCTGATACCGAGACGTCATCTGACGAATGATCATCTCAATGTGCTTGTTACTGATCGCCTCTCCCTGTGAGGTGTATACCCCGAGAATCTGACGAATAATATAACGCGCAAGCATCTCAAAGCCGGTGGTGTTGTAGAGCTTCTCCAAATCAAGGTGCCCTTCGGTAAGCGGATCACCGGCCCGCACCTTGGCCCCGACCTGAACAATGATATGATCTACTTCCGGATCGGCATTGTACGTAACCACTTCAATTTGATCTTTGCCGGATTCAACATCTTCCACGCGCACATTGATCTGTCGCTTCCCTTCTACGTCTTTAATCTCCACAACCTCTCCGTTGACTTCGCTCATAATAGCCGGCGTTTTGGGGGCTCGCGCTTCAAAAAGTTCTTCCACACGCGGCAGTCCTTTGGTCACGTCGGCCGCTCCGGCGGCACCTCCTTGGTGGAAGGTGTTCATGGTCAACTGAGTTCCGGGTTCACCAATAGCTTGCGCAGTAACAATACCGACCGCTTCTCCGATGTCCACGACACGGTTACGTCCGAGATCATACCCAAAGCATTTCTGACACAGACCGCGGATGGTTTTACACGTAATTACGGATCGAAGTCGCGCGCTTTCGACACCGGACTCATCAATTGTCTGTGCCTGATGTCGACTGACGTCCTGTCCGGCCTCGACGAGAACATTACCATCCGTATCGTGAATGTCTTCCAGAATAACCCGTCCGAAAACAAAATTCTCAAACGTATCGCCGGCAAATTCCGCATCTTTCCGATACAGTCGCAACCCGGCTTCATCACCGCAATCTTCTTCTTTCACCACAATATCCTGACAGACATCAACCAGACGTCGGGTCAAATATCCCGAACTTGCGGTTTTAAGCGCGGTGTCAACCATTCCTTTTCGGGTACCGTGTGTGGAAATAAAGTATTCCATTTCGGAAAGCCCTTCCATAAAGTTGGAGGTGATGGGACTTTCAATCACATTTCCCGAAGGATTGACAACAAGCCCTTTCATACCAACCATCTGCGTAAGCTGACCGAAACTTCCTCGAGAACCGGAAGCAATCATGTCGTACACCGGTCCCGACGTGTCAATGTTGTTCTGTACAAACTCGGCAATCTCCGTGGAGGCTTGCGTCCATGTATCTACAATCTGGGCGTAACGCTCTCTGCGGGTGAGAAGTCCTTCTTGGTACTGTACATTCACTTCATCAACGGACTTCTGCGCTCGAGAGATTATCTCTTCCTTCCCTTCCGGAAGAGCAAAATCATCCATTCCCCAGCTCAAGCCCGACTGAGTCATATTGGCAAAACCGAAATCTTTAATACGATCAAGCACTTCTCCCACTTCTTCTTGCGGATACATCTGCAGCAAGCGAGCCGTAAGTTTCTTCAAATCCTTTTTGTTAAACGTTTGATTAAGGAATTCAAACTCAGCCGGCAACACTTCATTAAAGTGAATACGTCCCACCGTCGTGGTTACAGGTTCCTCTCCCACGGAAGGCTCTTTACGGATTTCCACCGGTTGGCGGAATCCGATATGACCGTGATCATAGGCTTTTACCGCCTCATTAAAGTCTCGGAAAACCTCGACCGCTTGTTCGGGTTCTTCCATTTTCGTCACAAAGTAGACTCCAAGCACAATATCCTGTCCGGGAGTGGTAGACGGATCACCCGAAGAGGGTTTGATAAGATTGCGCGAAGAAAGCATCAACTCTTCCGCTTCTTTAATGGTACGCGAAGAAAGCGGCACGTGTACGGCCATTTGGTCTCCGTCAAAGTCGGCGTTATACGGACTGCACACCAACGGATGAAGTTGAATGGCTTTTCCTTCGATCAAAACCGGCTTAAAGGCCTGGATTCCCAAGCGGTGAAGCGTGGGGGCTCGATTCAGGAGGACATATTTGTCCTGAATAACCTCGTCAAGCTTGTCCCACACGATATCAAGACGTTGTTCAATCAACCGGCTGGCACCTCGAATGTTATGCGCCTCTTCAGCTTCAATCAACCGATTGATAATAAAGGGTTTGAAGAGCTCAAGAGCCATTTCTTTGGGGATACCACATTCATCAATATTAAGGTTCGGGCCTACGACAATTACGGAACGCCCGGAATAGTCCACACGCTTACCAAGCAAATTCTGTCGAAAACGTCCGGTTTTGCCTTTCAAGACATCGGCAAGTGATTTGAGCGGACGTCGTTGCGCATTCGCGGAGGTGCTGCTTCGTTGACGCATGGAGTTATCAATCAACGCATCCACGGATTCTTGGAGCATGCGCTTCTCGTTGCGAACGATGACTTCCGGCGCGTTAATTTCCTGAAGCTTTTTCAGACGATTGTTACGGTTAATAACCCGACGGTACAGATCATTGAGATCGGATGTGGCGAACCGTCCGCCATCCAAAGAAACAAGCGGTCTGAGATCCGGCGGAATAACCGGAATTTGCGTCAGGAACATCCATTCCGGTCTCACCCCCGCTTTGAGCATACCACCGAAGAAACGGATCTTTTTAATGAGTTTACGAGCTTTAGCCCCTTCGGTGTTCTCCAGTTCTTCTTCCAAACGAGCCACTTCTTGTTCAAGATCGATCTGCTCAAAAATCTGACGAAGGACCCCGGACCCGGTTTCCGCCTTAAAGGCTCCGCCGAAACGTCCGGACATAATCCGATAATCGACTTCGGAGATAACATTGTGAGTCTTCATCCGATTAAGATAGTCCATGTTCTGATCCCGCGCTTCTTTGAGCTCGATAATCTGATCCTCCGAAGCTCCTTCAGTACCGGTCAACTCGTCGTACTTTTTCTTATACTCATTCTCCACCTGTTTCATGTACTGGCGACGCAGTTCATCATCCACCTCAGTAATGATATAACTGCTGTAATAGATAACCCGTTCGATTTCCTGAAGGGTTTTATCAAGTACCAATGCCACACGACTGGGGATATTGCGAAGGAACCAAATATGCGCGACCGGAACGGACAAATCCACATGCCCCATACGCTGACGACGTACAATGGAGCGCGTGATTTCCACATGACACTTGTCACAGACAATACCGCGGTATCGCATTCCTCGGTATTTGCCACAACTACACTCGTAGTCTTTTACCGGACCGAATACCTGCTCGGAGAACAACCCTTCTTTCTCCGGCTTCTGACTACGGTAGTTAATGGTTTCGGGTTTGGTAATTTCTCCCGATGACCAGGAAAGAATTTCCTCGGGAGAAGCCAACGACAGTTGGATGGAGTCGAAATCGATAATGTTCATCGAAAGCTCCTGTTGAGAATTGGTGGAATGAGTTTGCGAATTCGCCATAAAGAAGCGCGTTAGGTTACCGATTGATCTTCTTCCATCCGGACATTTGTGAGGTTGACGTTAACCCCCAGTCCTTTAAGCTCGTTGACAAGCACATGGAAGGAAGACGGAATATGAGGGGCTTGAATTTCTTCACCCTTAATGATGGATTCATAGGCCTGTGAACGTCCGAGAACGTCGTCGGATTTGATGGTGAGCATTTCCTGCAAGGTGTATGCCGCGCCATACCCTTCGAGCGCCCAGACTTCCATTTCTCCGAGACGCTGCCCGCCTTGTTGAGCTTTACCGCCCAAAGGCTGTTGCGTAATCAGAGAGTACGGACCGGTGGAACGCATGTGAAGTTTATCTTCAACCATGTGCCCCAATTTCATAATATACATAAGTCCCACGGTACTCGGTTCGACAAACCGATTGCCGGTCTTTCCGTCGTACAGGTACATTTTCCCGTTTTCGGGGAGGTTTGCTTTGCGAAGCATTTCTTTCACGTCCTCCGGAGTCACTCCTTCCAAAGCGGGAGTGGCGACTTTGAACCCGAGCTGATCGGCGGCCAATCCCAGATGCGTTTCCAAAATCTGTCCCATATTCATACGCGAGGCAACTCCCAAGGGAGTAAGCAAAAGGTCCAACGGACGTCCGTCCGGCAAGAACGGCATATCTTCTTCGGGGAGAATTTTTGCGATAACCCCTTTGTTTCCGTGCCGTCCCGCAAGCTTATCTCCGACAGAGATTTTTCGCTGATGCGCGATACTGACCTGGATACGCTGAATAACTCCGCTCGGGAGCTTGTCACCGTTTTTGCGAGAGAACGTTTTAATGTCTACCACTTTACCGCGATGTCCGTTGGGCATGCGCAAAGAGCTGTCTTTAACTTCCCGTGACTTTTCTCCGAAGATAACGCGGAGCAACCGCTCTTCGGCAGCAAGATCGGACTCTCCTTTGGGACTGATTTTTCCGACCAAAATATCACCTTCTTCCACCGGCGCGCCCATACGGACAATACCGTCGGGGTCCAGATCATTGAGTTTTTCTTCCGCGACATTGGGAATATCACGCGTAATCACTTCAGGACCCAATCGGGTGTCCGAGACATCAACGGAAAAGTCCTCGATATGAACGGACGTAAACGTATCATCCTTCACGAGGCGATCGGAGATAACAATGGCGTCTTCATAATTGTTTCCTTCGTAAGACACAAAGCCCACCATCAAGTTTTGACCTACGGCGACTTCTCCGTTATCGATGTTTGGCCCGTCCACAAGAAGATCTCCTTGAGAAACACTACTTCCGGGTTGCGTGCGTACCTTTTGGTTAATACTCGTGTAGGAGTTGGATTTGACGAATTTTCTCAGGTCAAAGCGATGCCGTTGTTTTGTGCCGCTTTCCTCAAAGGTTACGTGCTCACCGTCCGCTTCAACAACATTCCCGTCCGCGGGAGCGGTAATCACCTGACCGCTGTAATAACCGGCAACCGATTCCATACCGGTACCAACCGCCGGAGAATCCGGACTGATACAGGCAACCGCCTGTCGTTGCATGTTGGACCCCATAAGAGCTCGGTTGGCGTCGTTATGCTCAAGGAACGGAATCAATGAGGTGGACACAGAGATAATCTGCTTGGGAGACGCGTTGACATAATCCAATTCGGAAGTGTGCACAAAGCGAACCTCTCCGTTCTGACGAGCGGCGATCATTTCATCAAGAATGGTTCCGTCCTCGGACATATTGACCACCGCGGAACCAATGAGGTATTCCTTTTCTTCTTCGGCGTTGAAGTACACGATCTCATCCGTAATCTTTCCGTCTTTCACTTTACGATACGGCGCTTCAAGCAGTCCGTACTCGTTAATTTCCGCGTACGTAGACAGATGATTGATAAGTCCGATGTTTGCCCCTTCCGGTGTCTGAATCGGACAGATACGTCCGTAGTGCGTCGGATGAACGTCACGCACTTCAAATCCGGCGCGATCACGGGTCAAACCGCCGGGCCCCAATGCCGAAATACGACGCTTATGCTCCAGTTCGGCAAGCGTATTCATCTGATCCATGTACTGCGAAAGCTGACTGGACGCGAAAAATTCGTACACCGTCGCAACCAACGGTCGTGAATTAATGATGGACATCGGCGTAACCGTCTGCGGATCGGCCGTACTCATGCGGTCTTTAATAATTTTTTCCATACGACCGAACCCGACACGAGCTCGATCCTGAACCAACTCGCCGACCAACCGAATACGACGGTTAAATAGATTGTCAATGTCATCCGGCTGCGCGTACTGATCGTTGTTCTTGGCAATAATATTTGCCACAACTTCTCGCACATCCGTTTTACGAATTAACCGGTCCTGGATGTCATCGGACGCTTCCACCCCCAGAGATTCGTTCATCTTATAACGTCCCACTTTTCCGAGATCATACCGATGAAAATCAAAGAACATAGAGTCAATCAACTGACGCGCGTTGTCCTCCGTCGCCGGGTCTCCCGGACGCAGTCGGCGATAAATTTCCACGTAGGCGCTCCCCTCGTCGGTGGACGGATCTTTTTCCAATGTTTTTTTGATGTGAGAGACCTCTCCCGTGTCCACATCTTTGAATTCTTCAAGAATCTGATCGTTGGTTGTCCATCCGAGAACTCTCAGAAGCGTGGTAACCGGAACTTTACGTTTCCGATCGATCTTCACCCAAATCACACCTTGCGCGTCAGTGTCCATTTCAAGCCAAGCCCCGCGATTGGGAATAAGTTTGGCGCCGAAAAGCGTGGTCTCACGAGCAAGACTTTCGGTAAAGAAAACTCCCGGAGAACGAATAATCTGGGAAATGACCACTCGCTCGGTACCGTTAATAATAAAGGTTCCTCGCTGAGTCATAACAGGTACATCACCGAAAAAGACTTCCTGTGTTTTATCGGTTCCTTCTTCGTAATTATTGAGACGTACTTTCACCCGGAGAGGCGCTTCGTAACTCAAGTTTTTAGAGCGTGCGGTTTCTTCGGTGGTTTTCGGTTCATCAATACGATACCCCAGATACTCCAGACGGTATTCGGATTCGGTCCAATCGTTAACCGGATAATGCTCTTCGAATAGTTGTTTCAGTCCTTCTTCCAAGAACCACTGATACGAACGGAGCTGAGGCTCGATCAGGTTGGGAAGCTCCATGTCCACTTTGGAAGAAAGAAAGGTTCGGATACTCTGGGAATTCTCCATATCGGGGACGACTTAATTTACGTGTATTGCTCTGCACCTTTCGAGAGACAAAACCAAACACCCTAACATCGACTATTGATGCAGGCGACGGATACTAAATTTGGTTAGAAAATATCCCACGAAGATTCACAGACGAACAGAGATTACTGTGCTATAGTATTACACACCAGTGTGGGGATGTCAATAGGACGGTGGATGTACGGTTGTGTGAAAAGTAGCAAGTAGCAGGTAGTAAGTGAACAGAAGATGGTATTTAGAAGTCAGAAGTGAGAAGCCTGAAGACTGAAGTGAGAAGTGAGAAGCCGGAAGCCGGGAATTCTTGGATATACGGTGGCGGGTATGGTTGTGTAAAAAGTAGCAAGTAGCAGGTAAGGGGAAGGCCCTATTTCATTGCCTTTCTGGCATAGCATTGAAAAAACCGGAACATACGTCGACACGGCAGTCCTCCGAAAATAGGCTTTCGCAAGAAAGCTATAATAACCCAAGAAAGGACTGCTCAACGTTGACGTATGAAGCATATCGGGGTAGCCTACACTCATATGTCGGAGCAAGAAAAACCTCGTTCATCCTCCTACTCACCGCGTATTC